>NZ_SJUS01000002.1:0-241025 GCF_004337085.1 Exiguobacterium sp. SH5S13
CTAGCTCTCATCTCATGTACGCTTCCGTGAATCATCCACTTGTCCACTCCTTGTGTCCTCCCCTGACGCTGTTTCTGAGAACAGTGTAGCGAAGAATTGATTGTTGTGGAAAGTGTTGCGTCGTAGTAGTCGCCAGTTGCCCTTTAAGTTTAGCAGTCACAACGGGTATCTTCACGGAAAGGTTTCCTTCCCTATGTCGACCACACTCCCGCAGAACAATCCGTTTGGAACGCGGCCTGTTGAGGCTATTGAGTGGGATGAGTGCGATCGGGCTGGAACGTATCTTGAACAACATCAGCGATAGTACGCTACTCCGAATGTTGAAACGATCGGAACATCATGTGAAGAGACCTGCCCCTCGCGTTATCGGTATCGATGACTGGGCCTGGAGAAAACGAAAAAAGTATGGGACGATCATCTGCGACCTTGAGACCAGACGCCCAATCGCCTTGCTTCCCTCTCGGGACGTCAACACTGTCTGTGCCTGGATCCGTTCACATCCAACTGTCCAGGTCGTGGCACGGGACGGATCGGTCGAGTTCCGGGAGGCCATCCGCTTGGCCGATGAGACGATTCAACAGGTGAGTGACCGATGGCACCTGTTTCATAATTTAGGAAAGAAAATTGAAGAGATCTTGAAACGGCGCCTTCCATCTAGCGAAAAGATTCTTCTCGAACCGGATGATCTAAGCGTCGAACGTGAGCTGACCGATGCCGAGAGAAGGAAGTGGACACTGGTTCAATCCGTACAACAAGATGCCAAGCAAGGTGTCCCGATCTCCGTGTTGGTCCGACGACACCAGATTGATCCGAAAACATGCCGAAGATATCTGAAGATGACTGAGCCACCAAAGATTAATCGGTCTCACCAAAAACACAGCGCAGACATCTACAAACGAGACATCGTCAGATGGATCCGTCAAGGCAGGACGACAGAATGGATGCATCGGACATTGAGCCGGAGAGGATATGCGCGTGGAATCAGTACGTTTCGACCCTATGTCGCAAAGTTGAAAAAAGCAGTCCCACACGAAATAAGCATCAATCGACGAATTATCCAGAAAGTCCTTTGGGAGGACGAGCCTTCCAACGAACCACTTCTCCTAAAGATACTGGACATCTACCCCTTCTTGAAGCAATTGAACGAGCTCGTCCGTTCATTCAAGGAACTCTTTGGGGAGACGACGTCTGAACAGGATATCTTAAAGTGGTGTGAACAAGCGGAACGGATGAACGAAACACCACTATCCTCTTTCGCAACCTATATACGAGGCGATGTCGACGCCATCCGGCTCGGGATGACGCTGCCCTGGTCAAATGGCATGGTCGAAGGACAGGTCAATCGACTGAAAACGATCAAACGTCAAATGTATGGTCGGGCGGGATTGGCGCTGTTGCGCATCAAAATATTGAATATCACTTGAAGCCTGATGTTCTACTGAGATATGAATCGATGTCTACATAACCGTAGAGATGGAGCGTTTCATCAAAAGTGAGGAAGAACCACAGCGTTGATTACATAAATACGAAGGCGAAATTAAGTAAATCTAATTTTTAATTCGTTTAGTAAGGAGATATCTTACTTTTCCTAAAAATTCAATCCATTTGTCATGGTGAATGACTTAGTTATGGCAATAAGCAAATTGTATAACTCCAGAAGATTTCTTTTATATTGGAACTACTCTCTTCACGTATATTATTATGAAAATTCCTTTATAAGCATAGCTATTAATTTTTTATTACTACTATAAAGTTTATATAAATATTAAATGTGTTTTAGATACTGCAATTGCATATTTACAAATAGGCTCCCGCATTTGCGAGAGCCTGTCGGGTTCATTATTTGACGAGTGTGATCGTCTTCGTCGTCACGTTGCCGGCGAGGTCGACCGCTTCGAACGTGAACGTATTCTCTCCTGACGTCACAGGAAGCGTGACTTTTTCAGTTCTTGAGAAAGCGCGCATCTCGTAAGGTGCTTTTAGTGCCTGGCTGAATTTCAAATCACCGTTCACGAGGAGCTTCACTTCATCAAAATTATCTTTGACAGTCACGTTGACGTTGACCGCAGTTTGTTTTTTCCCGATTTGTTTCGGTAGTTTCCCGATCTCGATGACGGCTGGTGTCGCATCGACAAAAATCGTCCGTTGGAAGTTGGCGACGTTTCCAGCCGCATCCTCAGCTACGAAGCGGAGTTTGTGCACGCCATCTATAAATGTCCGATTCGTACTGAAGTCATACCGTTTCGTTGTTTCATTCCATGTGAGCGGGACATCGATCCCATCGACTTGGAATGAGTTGATGTTTGATGCGTCTTGAATCGATCCTTTGATGGGGACGATTGACGTCGCGTAAGGTGACAAAGCGAGCGGCGCGTCCAAGAAGACGCCAGGTTTTTCTGAATCCGTCGAATAGGCGACTGTTTTGGTCGTGCTATTTCCGGCATGGTCGGTGACGCGGACGCTGACTTCATCGGTCTCACTAAGTGGCGACGTGAAGGCATGACTGGCCGACCCGTTTGCAAGTTTGGCGACAGACTTACCGTTCAAGAAGTATTCGACAGAATGGATACCAGAGAAGTCGTCGTTCGCTTTTACGGACAAACTGTCATCTTGCCACTTCGCCGAGAACGTCGGATCTGTATAGTCGACTTTAACCGGGAAGCGGAGCGTCTGTGCCTCTTTTTTCATGTAATCGATGCTCGCTTCGATCTCATAGAAGTACTTGCCGGCCGGGGCCGGGTTACCGTTCAATTGTCCGTCCCATTTGTAGTCGGCTGAGTAGTAGTAAGGTGTATTGCGTCCGCCATCGAAGTAGTTTTTACGCAACTCGTCATCTTGCCGGAGCGTGCGGACGACATCGCCTGACTCGTCGACGATGCGATATTTGACGTCTTTGGCGTTACGAAGGAGCGAGAAGACCGGTGTCGCCACATCTTTTACGTTGTCCCCGTCAGGAGAGAACGCGATTGTGTCGGACGTGAACGATTCATCTAGGTTCATGCCCAAATAATTCCCTGTCTGATCGACCATTCCAGCCGTCTGATAGAACGATCCTGATTCATAGATGGAAGCGTCAAAGATCGGTGCTTTGCCCCAGTCGCCTTCGAAACCGACGAACGGTACGACGAGTCCTGGATTGCCTTCTGCCCCGTTCACATCGGTCAAGCGCACGAAACCGTCGACGAAATAGCCGTTTTCAAATACGTCTTTGGCCGAGACGAGACCGTTCAGCGTCTTTGGATTGAGAACTTGCGCTTTCGAGACGTCGAGCGCGATTTTGAGTTCGACTGTTTGCTTCGCTTTCAGTTTGACCGTATTTGCTTTCTTCCCGTTGATCGTCACGCTGGCGTTTTGGAGTGGTTGGGCCTCCATCGCATTTTGAATCGTCCCGGCCGTCCGTTCGATGGCGAGGTCGGTCTGAAGTGAAGACGAAACATCGTATGACACGGCTTTGTCGGATAAGTTCTCGACAACAAGCGTGAACGTCGCCTTGCTTCGGTTGAGTTCTTTTAAGGCAACTTTTGCTTCTTTTGTTGTCTTTTCATAGGCGACGGCTGGCGTTGAGACGGCCGCGTGCAATTGCATCAAACCGGCTCCTCCCCGACGCGGCGTGTATGGGAGGTTCTGATTCAACTGTTGGTTGTATGGACCGATATCAGTCACGGCTTTCGATGTGTTGATCAACAAATTCTTCGCCATCGTTACCCGAGCCGTACCGCTTAAAGCGAACTCGCGGTCGACACGTTCGAGCACGAGCGCGGCGCCTCCTGCGACGTGTGGTGCAGCCATCGACGTTCCGCTCATCAATCCGTATTGATCGTCATTCAACGTCGAGAAGATTTGTCCGCCTGGCGCCGAGATTTCAGGTTTGAAATCGAGGTTTGGTGTCACACCCCACGAAGTGAAGTTAGACAGTGAACCGGCTGCACGGTTAGCGACGCTAATGCGGTCACCTGCGAATTTAATGTTCATTTGTTCACCGGCAACGAGTCGCTGTTGAAGCTCATTTCCGTCTTTAATGCTGAGTGATGCCATCGGGATTTGTGGGTTCGCTAGCGCCATACTGACGTAATCACCATGACCGACGGCACCGCGGACGATGACACCGGCAGCCCCGTTCGCTTCGGCTGTCTTTTGAATGTTCGAGTAGAAATAGGCGCCGTCACGCACCGCGAAGACAATCTTCCCTTTCACGTCTTTCCCGACGTATTGACCAGGCTGTCCGTCACCGACATGGACGAGTTCATAGTCCCCGTTCGTGAAAGCTGGGCCATCTTGTTTCTTCCATCCGATTTTATCTGTCTTGTCACCGGATTGAATCGAGAAAGCGTCCAATTGGATTTGGTCGTTCTCGAGTGAGGCGACTGAAGTCGAGGCCGAGCTCACGCTCGGAGCGCCGACGACGCCGGTATCCGGGTTGTTCGCATAAGGGAGATCGTATCCGTTTCCGAAGTACGCCGAGTTACCAGCTGAGATCGACATGAAGACACCGTTATCGACAGCACGCTGTACCGCTTGTTGCTCGGGTGAGTCGGCATCGACGAAACCGGCCGTCGATCCGAGACTCATATTGATGACGTCGGCGCCGAGTTTGATGGCATCGTCGATCGCTTTAATATAGATATCGCCGTACGTCGAGGCGTAGTTCGGGTCGTTGCTGAATACTTTGAGACCGAGTACTTGCGATTCTGGAGCGACACCTTTCAAACCGCCAGTCGCCTCATCCCCGTTGGCCGCGACCGTACCCGATACGTGCATCCCGTGCATCGAGGCGCCAGGGGAATCATCGCGAATATCATCGTTCTCGTCGTAATAGTTATAAGCATAAGGAACTTTCTCGTTTATGTAGGCTCCCGGCAAACCGAACTCACTGACTGCCGACTCGACCTCACCTTGCGTGAGCTCCGCTTTTGTATCGTCGGTTAAGCGGAAGTCGCGATGGTCTGCATCGACACCCGTATCGATGACGGCGACGATCGTTCCTTCGCCGGTATACCCATAGTCGCCCCATGTTTGTTGCGATTGGACCATGCCGTTACTCGTTACCATATCCGGTTTGACCTCGGGACGCTCGTATTCATTGACGACATGGACGTGAGCGACTTCAGGTAACGCTTCAACTTTCTGGACGTCTGTAGCCGAGAGCAACGTACTGAATCCGTTGAAGACGGTCGTGAACTCTTCAATCGTTTCTGCTTTCACACCTTTTTTTGAGATGGCGGCTTTCGCTTTTTTCTGTTCGGCTTTGACGAGCCCGTGAGCATTGTCTTTCTCGGCCTTCGTCAATTCATTAAATTTTTTCCCTTTCTTTTTTGCTTGTTCGATGGCAGGTGCACCGACAAGTTCGACGACGACACGCAATTTTTCTTGCTTGTCGGCAATCTCAGCGTTCGGCGTAACGGATCGTTTGGCAAGTACCGGATCTGTTCCGAGTCCGAGCAGCCCAGGTGTTAACGCCAGGCATGTCGCGAGGGAGACGTTTACATAAAATTTAAGTTTTGGCAATTTGAAAATCCTCCAATCATTTAATTGAAAAGTATATGTATTTGTGGAAAATGATAGCCTAATTCGAACTGATAATCCTTGGTTTTTTCGAAATAAAGGGTAATGAATTTGAACAAGTTTAAAAATTCTGACAATTACTTTCGGCCTATCTTTTACTAAAACAGCTAGGTCTAAATTCACGCGTTCAACTCAAGTTTCAAAATTGGGGCGTGATATGACCTCGAATAAAATGATTCGAACAATTCGCTTGAGATTTTTTTGGAAAATTGGTATGGTCTGAATAGATAAAACACATAAAACTTATCGACATAGTCGGAATAAAGCGATGGGGTGGAGCAATGGGATTACAGTTCATGGACATTTTTAAGGAATGGGCAACGCAATACGACACGACCGTGGCCGGACATGACGAGCAATATAAAGAAGTGTTCGCAGGTTATGAGGAGATGTTGAGCGATGTCGTGGATCATCTCGAAGGGAAGGTCATGGAGTTCGGAGTCGGGACCGGGAACTTAAGTATGAAGATTTTAGAACGTCACGAGCTGGTTGCGGTCGAACCGTCACCGGAGATGCGGGCTGTCGCCGCCGAAAAACTTGAGATTGATATTATCGACGGTGACTTTTTAAACTATCCGACGACAGAGCAGATAGATACGATCGTGTCGTCATACGCGTTTCACCATCTGACGGATGAAGAGAAACGGACAGCGATTCAAGGTTACGTCGAGCAGCTCGATTCACCGCGATTCGTCTTACTCGACACGATGTTCGCCTCACAAAAGGCGAAGCGAGACATTCTCGACTGGGCGAGCGTGAACGGTTACGACGATTTAATCGAAGACTTGAACCGTGAGTTTTATCCGTACACGCAAACGATCCAAGCAATGCTCGAAGCGAACGGCTATACGGTCTCGCTGACACAAAAAAATAAATTCGTCTGGCTCGTCGTGGCCACGAAACAATCTGGAGGAACTCAATCATGAAAAGTTATAAAGTCGAAAGTTTTAATTTGGACCATACAAAAGTACAAGCGCCTTACGTCCGTTTAGCGGGTGTGAAAAAAGGTACGGCCGATACGATCTATAAATACGACATTCGTTTCATCCAACCGAACGAGGGACTCATGCCGATGCGGGCCGTCCACTCGCTCGAACACTTGATCGCTGAAAATAGCCGCAGTCACTCGGAGCAAATCGTCGACGTCTCGCCGATGGGTTGCCAGACTGGTTTTTACTGGACGATGTTGAACGATGGAGACTACGAAGCGATGCTCAGCCTCGTCGAAGCGACGTTGCGTGATGCGGTCGCCGCGGAAGAGTTGCCGGCGCAAAACCCGATCCAATGCGGTAGCGCCAACCACCACGACTTTGAGGGCGCAAAAAAATTAGCGGCCGACATGCTCGCGAAACGTGACGAGTGGCACATCATCTTTAAGGACGAAGCGTAATATGCTCGTCAATAACGTCTATGAACTGATCGGGGACACACCGCTGCTCGAGTTACGGACGTTGCCTGTTCCGAAAGGCGTTAAAATATACGGCAAGCTCGAGATGATGAATCCAGGCGGGAGTGTGAAAGACCGGCTCGGGCTTCATTTGATCGAACAAGCGCTTGAACGCGGCCAACTCGAACGGGGTGGTACGGTCGTCGAGCCGACGGCAGGGAATACCGGCATCGGGCTCGCCCTCGCCTGTCAGCGGTACGGGGTGAACTTGATCACGGTCACGCCTGAAAAGTTTAGTCAAGAGAAGCAAGCGCTCATGTCATTGCTTGGCGCGACTGTCATTAACACGGAAACCGAGCTCGGGATGAAGGGTGCGATCGAGCGGGCCAAAGCGCTGGCGATTGAACATAACGCCTATTTACCTGAACAGTTCTCGAATCCGGATAACCCGGATACGTATGTCGATTCACTCGCCCGAGAGTTATTGCAAGATATACCGAACATCGACGTCTTCATCGCCGGCGCGGGCTCGGGTGGCACGTTCACTGGGGTCGCCGCGGTTTTGAAAAACTACGGCACCCGCAACGTTGTAGTTGAGCCCGAAGGATCAATCTTAAACGGTGGGCAACCAGGGCCCCATAAAACAGAAGGAATCGGTGTCGAGAAGTGGCCTGTGTTTTTAGATCGCGAACTCGTCGATGGGATTTATACGATTTCTGATGATGACGCGTTTTATTACGTCGCCCATTTGGCGAAGCAAGAAGGACTGCTCGTCGGAAGTTCGTCCGGCGCGGCCATCGCCGCCTGTGTGCAAGAAGCAAACCGGATGACCGAAGGTGTGATCGTCACGATTTTACCGGACAGTGTCGAACGATATTTAAGTCAAGGAATAGTCAAGGAGGCAGAACATGCGTACAAAAACAGCGCTTATTCACGGCGGTAAGACGACGGACCCGTTGACGGGTGCCGTGACACCAGCCATCTATCAAACGAGTACTTATAAACAAGACGGAATCGGCAATTTGCGGGACGGGTATGAATATTCGCGGACGGCTAACCCGACGCGGACGGCGCTTGAGACGCTGATCGCCGACATCGAAGGCGGGGCGCGTGGTTTTGCGTTCGCTTCAGGGATGGCCGCCATCTCAACGATTCTCATGTTAATGAAATCAGGGGACCACGTCATCGTCGGTTCTGACGTATATGGGGGAACGTACCGTGTATTCAATCGAGTATTTCAATCACTTGGCTTGGAAGCATCTTTTGTCGATACGTCTGACGCGGCGGCAGTCCGCGAAGCCGTCCAACCGAACACGAAAATGATTTATGTCGAGACGCCGACGAATCCGCTCTTGAACGTCACGGACATGCGGAGTGTGCGTGACATTGCGACCGAGGCCGACGTCTTGTTCGTCGTCGACAATACGTTCATGACACCGTATTTCCAAAATCCGATTGAGTTCGGTGCGGACTACGTCTTGCACAGTGCCACGAAATATTTAGGTGGACATAGTGACGTCGTCGCCGGACTCGTCGTCGCCCGGACAGAAGATTTAGGGGAACGTTTGGCGTTCCTACAAAACTCGGTCGGAGCCGTGCTCGGACCGCAAGACAGCTTCCTCGTCGTGCGCGGCATCAAGACGCTCGCGGTCCGGATGGAAGAGATCGAGACGAACGCGCTCGCACTCGTCGAGTTCTTGACGTCTCACGAGGCGATCAGCCGGGTGTTGCACCCGAGCATTGCCGGCGAGACGGCGAAACAAGTCCATCTGTCACAAGCCCGAGGCTTTGGCGGCATGATCGCTTTTGACGTCGGCTCGGCCGAAGCGGCAGAGACGGTCGTTGCGAAAACGAACTACTTCACGCTCGCTGAAAGTCTCGGTGCGGTCGAGAGCTTGATCAGCGTGCCGGCACGGATGACACATGCCTCGATTCCGGCCGAACGTCGGGCAGAACTCGGCATCACGGACGGGCTCGTCCGTATCTCTGTCGGACTTGAAGACGTGAACGATTTGATTGAAGACTTGGAGCAAGCACTTGCGGCCTTGACGACAATCACGAGCTGAATGAACGTGTGACACGAGGTGCGCTCTCAGAGCGCGCCTCTTTTGTCGTGGGAAGGGTGGAAGAAATCGCTTGAATGTCCGAAACGCATCGACTAAACTGACGATAATTGATTAGGAGAGCGGGTGAACGGATTGAATAAAGGAGTCATGCCCACAATCGGTGCGTACGTCATGTGGGGCATCCTGCCGATCTATTGGAAGTTTCTACAGGAAATACCGAGCAGTCAAATCCTCGCCCACCGTATCGTCTGGTCGTTTCTATTCATTTTACTCGTCTTGAAATGGACGAAACAGTGGACTGAATTCAATTATGCGCTCAGACATCGGGCGACGCGGAACGCCTTTATGTTGAACGGCTTTATCGTCAGTGCGAACTGGTTTGTCTACATATGGGCGGTCAATCACGGCTATATCATCGAGGCATCGCTCGGATATTACATCAATCCGCTCGTCAGCATGGTGTTAGGTGTCCTCGTTTTTCGGGAATCATTAAACCGAGTCCAATGGCTCGCGGTCGGTGTCGCGACGGTCGGGGTGCTCGTCTTGACGTTCGGTTATGGGTCGTTCCCGTGGATTGCTTTCATATTGGCGAGTACGTTCGGGTTTTACGGAATGGTCAAAAAACGGCGGCCGCTTGCGTCGACGGTCAGTCTAGGTATCGAGACGCTCGCGGTCGTTCCGGTCGCGGTCATCTTCCTCGCCTTCGAAACGTCGCGCGGCGGGCTCACGATGACGGGCGAACCGATTGTCTGGGCCGCGCTCTTAGGCACGGGCGTCATGACGGCGTTGCCGCTCCTGTTGTTCGGTTACGGGGCGCAACATATCCCGTTCACGCTCGTCGGTTTTTTACAGTTTATCGCCCCGACGCTCAGTCTGGCGATCGGTGTCATCTTGTACGACGAACCGTTCACGACGTATCATATTTTCGCGTTCACATGCATCTGGATCGCCATCTTTTTCTTCAGTTGGAACAGCTGGGTCCAAACGCGAAAACGCCGTCAACTTGCATGAAGTGAAAGCTGTTACATTTCTCAAAAACATGATAATATGTTAGATGTCAGACCTATATGTCAGAGGAGGAATTTATTATGGAATTAGCACGTTATATCGACCACACGGCCTTGAAGGCAGAAACAACGAAAGATCAAGTCACAAAACTATGTGCAGAGGCACTTGAGTACAAATTCGCGAGCGTTTGTGTCAACCCGACATGGGTCGCTTACGCTGCCGAGCAACTTAAATTAGATGAGGACGTCAAAGTTTGTACGGTCATCGGATTCCCGCTCGGTGCGAACACACCTGAAGTGAAAGCGTTCGAAACGAAAGATGCGATTGCCAACGGCGCAGACGAAGTCGACATGGTCATCAACATCAGCGCGATGAAAGACGGCGATTTCGACCTCGTCGAACGCGACATCCGTGCCGTCGTCGAAGCAGCAAACGGTACGCTCGTCAAAGTCATCTTTGAAACGTGCCTGCTTACTAAAGAAGAAATCAAAAAAGCGGCTGAACTGTCAGTCAAAGCGGGTGCGGACTTCGTGAAAACGTCGACTGGATTCTCAACTGGCGGCGCTACCGTCGAAGACATCCGACTCATGCGTGAGACGGTCGGACCGGATCTTGGCGTCAAAGCATCAGGTGGCGTCCGTGATTTCGCAGGCGCACAAGCGATGATCGATGCTGGTGCAACGCGCATTGGCGCTTCTGCCGGAATTGCCATCGTCACAGGCGGGCGTTCGGACAGCGATTATTAATTGAAGTAGTAGTTGACCACACGACTTAATTTCACTATAATGTGGTATGACGTGTGAAACACGTTTCCTTAGTCGTGTAATTCGGAGGGAGGGAAAACTAGTGGAAACTCGTGTCCGTAAAAACGAATCGCTTGAAGACGCTCTTCGTCGTTTCAAACGCGGTGTTGCGAAAGATGGCACTCTTGCCGAAGTTCGCAAACGTCGTCACTACGAAAAGCCAAGCGTAAAACGTAAATTGAAATCAGAAGCTGCTCGCAAGAACAAGAAATTCTGATTGAAGTTTCTTTTGTAGAGAGGGTGTTGGCTCATGAGTCTGCAAGAACGCTTGACGGACGACATGAAGCAAGCCATGCGCGCTAAACAGAAAGATCGTCTCACGACGATCCGGATGGTCAAAGCGTCGCTCCAGAACGAGGCCATCAAACTTGGTCGACAAGATCTTACTGAGGAAGAGGAGCTCACGGTGCTCAACCGAGAGATGAAACAGCGCAGAGACTCCCTCCGAGAATTCGAAAGCGCTGGTCGTGAAGACCTTGCTTCTAAAGTAGCTGATGAAATTGTCGTACTAGAGGTCTACATGCCTAAGCAACTCTCTGAAGACGAAGTCACAGCAATCGTCAAGGCAGCAATTGCCGAGACGAACGCTGCGGGTCCGTCCGATATGGGTAAGGTGATGGGCGTCGTCATGCCACAAGTTAAAGGCAAGGCTGACGGTGGTCTTGTGAACCGAATTGTCAAACAACAATTGACGAATTAATGATAAAAGGCAGGGAACTTTGGAGAAATCCAAAAGTTTCTGCCTTTTTTTGCGTATTATGAAACCACATTCAATCTTGTTTCGTATACACTAGAGATAAGAGGTAGCTTTGGATTTGGAAGGGGGTAGCAATACGATGACATTTGGTCTCGGAGTGATTCTGACGGTGTTTTTCGTCGGGATTGTCCTTCTTGGAATTGAAGTGTTCGTTGCCGGTTTTGGATTGTTCGGGGTCCTCGGGATAGGCGCCGTCGTGGCGAGTTTGATTATGGCAGGTGCCACGATCGGGCAGCTTTGGCTGTCACTTGGTTTAGCGACGGCGCTTGTTGCGGGACTCGGGTTTTGGGCGTACCGTCGACTGCAGTCGAATCGCTCGCTCATGTATAAAGGCTTGATTTTGACCGATTCGACGTCGACTGATAAGGGGTATTTGTCTCATGACGACCGGAAACGGTTGCTTGGGAAAGTCGGTGTCACATTGACGCCGCTTCGTCCAGCAGGTACTGCTGAGATTGAAGGCGAACGAATCGACGTCGTGGCAGAAGGTAGCTATCTCGATGAACAAACAAAAATTGAGGTGTATAAAGTCGACTCAGGACGCGTTGTCGTCCGACGCTTTGTAGAACCGAAGGAGGGTGTAACAGAATGACACCAGAACTATTAAGCACGTTACTCATCACAGGTGGGGGATTGATCGCGCTCGCCGTGTTCTTCACGTTTGTACCGGTCGGGCTGTGGATCAGCTCGTTTGCTTCAGGCGTCCACGTCTCCATCTTCACATTGATCGGGATGCGACTTCGTCGCGTCGTCCCGTCTAAAATCATCAACCCGCTCATCAAAGCCGTCAAAGCAGGCATCGGTTTGAACACGAACCAGCTCGAGAGTCACTTTTTAGCCGGTGGTAACGTCGACCGTGTCGTCAACGCTTTGATCGCGGCGCACCGTGCCGATATCGAGTTATCGTTCGAACGTGCCGCCGCCATCGACCTTGCTGGTCGGAACGTGTTAGAAGCCGTTCAGATGTCGGTTAACCCGAAAGTCATCGAGACACCGTTCATCGCCGGTGTGGCGATGGATGGGATCGAAGTGAAAGCGAAAGCGCGGATCACGGTTCGTGCCAACATCGACCGCCTCGTCGGGGGTGCCGGTGAAGAAACGATCATCGCCCGTGTCGGTGAAGGGGTCGTCTCGACGATCGGTTCGCAACATAACCATAAACACGTGCTTGAGAACCCGGACATGATTTCACGTACCGTATTGACGAAAGGTCTCGATTCAGGGACGGCGTTTGAAATCTTGTCGATCGATATCGCCGACATTGATATCGGTAAAAACATCGGCGCGGTGCTCCAAACCGACCAAGCCGAGGCAGATAAGAAAATTGCGCAGGCGAAAGCCGAGGAACGTCGCGCGATGGCGATCGCCCGCGAGCAAGAGATGAAGTCGTCGGTCGAAGAAATGCGCGCCAAAGTTGTCGCGGCCGAGGCGGAAGTACCGCTCGCGATGGCAGATGCGCTTCGTAACGGCAAACTTGGGGTCATGGATTACGTCAACTACTTGAACGTCCAAGCGGATACGCAAATGCGTAATGCGATCGGGCACCCAGTCGAATCTGATAGAGAGTAATCGATATGGATGGATTATGGATCTTACTATTAGTCGCCTTCGGGGTCGCTTCCGCGGTCATGAAGCGACTTGAGAAGTCGTCATCTACAGGAGAAAAGCCACCGAGCACGGATCTGAAACGGTATTTGGATACGGTCGGCGACATGGTGAAAGAAGTCGATGGACAACTCAACGATCCGCGAGACGAACGACAGAACAAAGTACCGCAAAAAGTTCGTCGTCGTGTCGCGATTCCGGTCGAAAATTCAGACCGGCACGAGTTTGATCCGAATCGGCACGCACCAAAGTCGCGTGAGTCGCTCCCGAAAGTGAGCGCTGCGTTCGAACAGGCAGTCAAAATCCCTCCGATAACGGAAGCGACCGATTCACGACAGACAGCGCAACCGCGCATTTCGATGAAGCAAGCGCGTCAAGCCATCGTCTGGAGTGAGATTCTTCAGCCGCCGGTCTCGAAACGCCGCCGTCGGTAATTTTTTTAGCAGTGACTCGATGTCACTGCTTTTTTTTGTGGCTCGAGCTAACGGTCTTTCTTTCACGAACGGCATGATAGTGCTAAAGTAAAGAAGGAACAATCTATAGATGAGGGGGAGAAACATCCATTGATTATGACAGATAAGATACCGTTCGTCATGGAACATGCGAGCGAAGCGCAGGCACTCCTCGGACCGAAAGATGAGGTGTTCCATGCGATCGAGGCCGAGCTTGCCGTCGCACTTACGCCTCGTGGCGAAGAGCTGATCATCCAAGCCGATAGCGCGGAGACGCTCGAATTGACGAAAAGTGTGATCAAGACGTTGCAACAACTCGTTAAACAAGGTGCACGGTTGAACGAGGGCGATGCGATCAGTGTCATCCAACATATTAAGATCGGCAAAGGGGAAGAACTGCTCGAACATTATGGCCGCGTCGTCTTCACGACGAACAAAGGGAAACCGATCCGGGCGAAGACGGTCGGACAGAGCCGTTACGTCCGGGCCATCGAGAAACGCGACCTCGTATTCGGGATCGGGCCGGCCGGGACCGGGAAGACGTATTTGGCGGTCGTCCTGGCTGCGCGGGCGCTGAAAGAAGGTCAAGTGAAACGGATCATTTTGACGCGTCCTGCCGTCGAGGCGGGTGAGAACCTCGGTTTCTTGCCGGGTGACTTAAAAGAGAAAGTCGACCCTTACTTACGACCGCTCTATGACGCCTTGTTTGACGTCTATGGTGTCGAACACACGAACCGTCTGCTCGAGCGAGGGACGATCGAAGTCGCCCCGCTCGCTTACATGCGCGGACGGACGCTTGAAGATGCGTTCGTCATTTTGGATGAGGCGCAGAATACGACGAAAGAACAGATGAAAATGTTTTTGACACGGCTCGGGTTCGGGTCGAAGATGGTCGTCACCGGTGATTTGACGCAAGTCGACTTACCGAGAGGGAAAGCGTCGGGGCTTCAAGAAGCGCTCCATCTCCTCGAAGGGGTCGACGGGATTCATTTCGAGCACTTTAGCGCCTCAGACGTCGTGCGGCATCCACTCGTCAAAAAAATCATCAACGCCTACAGTACAGATATTACATGACGAAAGGGGGGGCACTGATGCAGCAAGCACGTCATTGGACGGTCGCCACAATCTCCGTCCTCTTTTTTCTCATCCTTGGCGCGATCCTCTACTTTACGGTGCGCCCATCAATCATCAGCGTAGAGCCGCTTGGCATCGCCGCACAAGATATCCGCTCCCCGATCACGATCGAGGACAGGGTCGCCTCAGACCGTCTGAGACAAGACGCGACGAACGCCGTCGGGAGTCAGTTCTCATTACGCCGTGAATTCGCCGATCAACAGATTGCCAAAATCGAGCAATTGTTTGCGGCGTTCGAAGACACGGATGAGGACACTGAACTGTCTGATATCAAAAATCGATTGAACTCGACAGAAGTGAACGGGCTCCTTGCAGACGATGAGTTGAACTCACTCCTGGAGGCGACCGTGAACACGCGTCGTACCGTCGAAGACGTCGCCGTGACGGCGCTTCAAGAAGTCATGGCGAATCGGATCGAAACGAGTTCCGAGTCGATTGCCGAGGCGAGAGACCGGGCGTCGACGGTCATCGACCAATCACCGTTGTCGTTAGAATTCCGAGCGGTCGCGACGAGTTTAAGTGACCAACTGATCGTCCCGAACTATGTTTTCGATTCGGAAGCGACTCGTCAGAAAGAACAAGAAGCGATCGACGCCGTTGAACCGGTCATCATTCAAGAAGGACAGCTCCTCGTCAACCAAGGGGAAGTCGTGACCCGTGAAATCTATCGGAAGCTCGAATTGACCGGTGCGATTGACCCGAACCGTTCGTTCGCGCCTTTGTTCGGTGCCTATTTGCTCAGCGGACTCTTGACGGTCGGATTTTTATTCATGCTGATCCGTTCAAAAATTCAAGAACTTTTGCTCCGACCTAAAATTTTGATTACTGTCTATGGCCTACTATTGCTGCAACTAGGTATTTTCTTCGGCGTCGGTTATATCGGGATCGAGTTCACGACGTATGCGTACGTCATCGCCCCGACGGCGTTCGTCGTCTTATTGCTCCGTATCTTAGTCGATGAACGGGTCGCGTTGGCTTCGGCGCTCATCACGATGATCGCTGGTTCAATTGTTGCGAGCTTTGGCCAAAATACGAGCTTTATGACTGTCGTTTACTTTGCGACCGGGAGTTTCCTGGCTGTCTTTTTGGTCGAACCGAAGATTCAACGGAAACGCTTGTTCCTTTCAGGCGTCTTGCTCGGAATCATCAACATCATCATGGTGCTCGCGCTCCTGTTCTTGCGGAACACGCAAGTGACGTGGGAGATGGTCGCCTATTTATCCGGTTTCGCGATCACGAGCGCCTTGTTGTCGATCGTTCTCACGTTCGGCTTCCTGCCGTTTCTAGAGCCTTGGTTCGGCGTGTTGTCGTCCGGACGCTTAGTCGAATTGATGAGCCCGACGCACCCGCTGCTGCGAAAACTGTTGATGGAGGCTCCGGGTACGTATCACCATAGCATGATGGTCGCCAATCTCGCCGAGTCGGCGTGTGAGGCGATCGGGGCCGACGGTCTGCTCGCCCGGGTCGCGAGCTATTATCACGACCTCGGCAAGACGGAACGGCCGCTCCACTTTATCGAGAATCAACAAAACGGCGTGAACCCGCACGACCGGCTCACACCGGAAGAGTCGGCCGACATCATTATGGCGCATCCTTACGACGGCTCTGATTTGTTGCGGCGCTATAAACTGCCGAAAGAGATTATCGACATCGCCGAGCAACATCACGGGACGTCGCTGCTCAAGTTCTTTTATGTGAAAGCGAAAGAGTCACGAGACGTGTCGGAGTCACGTTTCCGTTACCCGGGACCGAAACCGCAGTCGCGTGAGGCGGCGGTCGTCATGATCGTTGATTCGATCGAAGCAGCGGTCAGGTCGCAAAAACAGCCGACACCGGAGCGGATACGCCAGCTCGTCAGCTCGATCATTCGCGACAAGCTCCAAGACGGTCAGTTCGAAGAGTGTGACTTGACGACGAAGGAAGTGTGGCGTGTCGGCGAGAGTGCGTGCGAGACGTTGACCGGCTTGTTCCATGAACGGATCGAATACCCAGAACTAAAGAAAGAAGGCGAATTACATGCAAATCATCTCGAACGATGAACAAGGGCTGTTGACCGAGTCTCAGCTCGAGTTAGTCGAATCGATTTTAGTTCACGCGGCCTCGGCGGAACAAGTCGAAGAACCGAGTGAACTGTCAGTCACGTTTTTAACGAATGACGAGATTCAAGTCATCAACCAGGAATGGCGCGGCAAAGACGCGCCGACGGACGTCATCAGTTTTGCGTTTGACGAGATGGGAGAAGAAGAGATGGACTTCATGCTCGATGAGGATGAACCTCGTCTATTGGGCGACATCGTCATCTCGGTGGAGCGGTGCCGCGAGCAAGCGGCGGACTACGGTCATTCGTTTGAACGCGAACTCGGCTTCTTGGCGATCCATGGCTTTCTCCATTTGCTCGGCTACGACCATATGACGCCAGAAGAAGAAGCCGAGATGACGGCGCGTCAGGAGCAAGTGCTCGCTCACTTTGAGTTGAAGCGAGGCGAGGTGTGAATCCGTTCTGGTTTGCGGTGCACGGGATCGTGCACGCAGTGCGAACCGAACGGAACATGCTGATTCACCTCATTGCAAGCTTGCTCGTCGGATTGTTCTGTTGGTGGCTCCCGACGACAACGCTTGAAAACCTCATCTTGTTCGGTTGGGTCGTGCTTGTCATCGCTCTCGAATTGATGAACACGGCCGTCGAACGGACGGTCGATCTCGTGACGAAAGACATCGAGCCGCTCGCCAAACAAGCGAAAGACGTCGCGGCGGGCTCGGTCCTCGTCGCTTCGGGCGGAGCAGCCGTAACAGCGCTCGTCATTTTCGGACCGTATTTATTCGCTTTATAATCAATGTATTGGAAATTTAGAAAGCAGGTGCACTATGTATCAAGAAGGTTTTAAATCAGGTTTTGTTTCAATTATCGGACGTCCGAACGTCGGGAAATCGACGTTCTTGAACCGGGTCATCGGTCAAAAGATCGCCATCATGTCAGACAAACCCCAGACGACACGTAACAAGGTCCAAGGTGTCTATACGACAGACGACACGCAAATCATCTTCATCGACACGCCAGGGATCCATAAACCGAAGCACCGTCTCGGCGACTTCATGATGAAAGTGGCGACGAACGCGTTGCGCGAAGTCGACGCGATTTTGTTCATGGTCAACGTAACAGAGCCGCGTGGTGCCGGTGACGAGTTCATCATCGAGAAGTTGAAAGGACTCGACACACCGATCATCCTTGTGATGAACAAAATCGATTTGATTCATCCGGACGAGATCCCTGCTGTCATCGAACAGTATACGAATCAACTTGATTTCGCGGCGTACGTTCCGATTTCAGCCTTGCAAGGCAATAACGTCGAACCGCTCATCGGTGAGATCAAGAAGCTGCTACCAGAAGGGCCGATGTACTATCCGGCTGATCAAGTGACGGATCACCCGGAGCGCTTCATCATCTCGGAACTGATTCGCGAGAAAGTGCTTCATAACACGCGCGATGAGATTCCGCATTCGATCGCGGTCAACATCGAATCGATCAAGAAACGAGACAACTCGGACATGGTCGACGTCGAAGCCGTCATCATGGTCGAGCGTGACTCGCAAAAAGGAATCGTCATCGGCAAGAAAGGTGCGATGCTCCGTCAGGTCGGGACGGAAGCGCGTCATGACATCGAGCTCTTGCTCGGTACGAAAGTGTATTTAAACTTATGGGTGAAAGTCCAAAAAGATTGGCGCAATAAGATGGGCCAACTCCGTGACCTCGGGTTCCGCGACGACGAGTATTGAGCCATGTTACAAAAAGTCACGGGCATCGTCATTCGGACCGTCAATTACGGTGAATCCAACAAAGTCGTGACCCTCTTCACAGAAGAGCTCGGGAAAGTCGCCGTCATGGCACGCGGTGCGAAAAAGCCGGGGAGCCGGCTGCACGCAGCGAGCCAACCGTTCGTCGAAGCCGTCTATATCTTCCCGGCGAGCCGCGGTCTCGGTCAACTCAAGTCGTCTGACGTGATTACGTCATACCCGGAAATCCGTAAAGATGTCGAGCGGATGGCGTATGCCGTGTACTTGCTCGAACTCGTCGATAAAACTGTCGAAGATCGAGTCCCGAATCGGCCGTTATACCGAATTTTGAATGACGCGCTCCAAGCGCTGAACGCCGGAATGGACCCTGAGATCATCACCCATCATTTCGAACTCAGAATTATGTATCTGCTCGGCGTCGCCCCGGTCTTGACCGGTTGTGTGCGGTGCAATGATGTGACCGACCCGATGTTCTTTTCCGTGACGTCGGGCGGGTTTCTCTGTTCGCGCCACCAAGAGGCAGGGTCGATTCAGATGAGTGAGCGGCTGGCAAAGTTACTTTACTTGTTGAGCCGGCATGAGTTGTCAGAGTTTAGTAACGTCCCGTTGACGAAGGAGACACGTCTCCTGTTACGGCAACTGTTTGACGCCTATATGGACTCTTACAGCGGACTGAACCTCAAGACGAAACGGGTCCTCGATCAGATGCAGCGACTTTACTTGAACGATGATTGACAATTCATGCAAGGTTCGATACCATAATCTACGATTAGACAAATGAAATAGCGTGCGCTGTGAAGGAAAATGAGTAGTTCTTAAATCATGGGTAAAGCGAGTTCGGGAAGGTGAGAGCCGAACGCCATGAAGAGAGCGAATGGCGATTCCGGAGCGCCCCAATCCAAAGAGTGGCCTCGATACCGAGGCAAGTAGGGTGGAACCGCGGGTAATCCCGTCCCTATGTGCATGGCACATAGGGGCGTTTTTTGTCGTTTCAATACTTTTGGAGGTGTCACATATGAAGCACAAAACGGTGCAAGAAATCATTCTCACGTTGCAAAATTTTTGGGCGTCGAAAAACTGCCTGACGATGCAAGCGTATGACGTAGAAAAAGGGGCCGGAACGATGAACCCGATGACGTTTTTACGGAGTCTCGGACCAGAGCCGTGGAACGTTTGTTATACGGAGCCGTCACGCCGTCCGGCTGACGGTCGATACGGGGAAAACCCGAACCGTCTGTATCAACATCACCAATTCCAAGTCATCATGAAGCCGTCCCCAAACAACATTCAAGAACTCTATTTGGAGAGTTTGGAGTTGATCGGTATCAACCCGCTCGAACACGACATTCGCTTCGTCGAGGACAACTGGGAAAACCCGACGTTCGGTGCGGCCGGACTCGGTTGGGAAGTATGGTTGAACGGGATGGAAATCACCCAGTTCACATACTTCCAACAAGTCGGCGGGATCGAGTGCGACCCGATCGCCGTCGAGATCACGTACGGTCTCGAACGTCTCGCGTCATATATTCAAGAAGTTGAGAGTGTGTTCGACCTCGTCTGGACAGACGGTTTCAAGTATGGCGATATTTTCTATCAGCCAGAGTTTGAACACTCGAAGTACACGTTTGAGCTGTCAGACGTCGATATGTTGTTCACGTTGTTCGATACGTATGAGAAAGAAGCGAAGCGGGCGCTCGAGGAAAACCTCGTCTTCCCGGCGTACGATTACATCTTAAAATGCTCGCACACGTTCAACCTGCTCGACGCGAAAGGCGCGATCTCGGTGACGGAACGGACCGGTTTCATCCAACGTGTCCGCAACATGTCGCGGGCATGTGCGGCCAAATTTATCGAAGAACGGGAACGCCTCGGCTTCCCACTCCTTAATCAAGAGAAAGCAGGTGCCTTGGATGCGTGACCTTTTACTAGAAATTGGACTTGAAGAACTACCAGCCCAATACGTGCTCCGCTCGGAGAAACAGTTAGGAGAGCGCGTGGCGGCGTTCTTGTCGGACGCCCGCGTCGACTTCGGAGCTGTCACGGTCTATTCGACACCACGTCGTCTCGCTGTACTCGTTCGTGACGTCGAGGAGAGTCAACAAGATTTGACGGAGACGCTCCGGGGACCGGCTAAAAAGATTGCGCAAGATGCAGACGGAAACTGGTCGAAAGCGGCAGCGGGATTTGCGCGTGGACGCGGACTGTCAGTCGACGACCTTTACTTCGCGGAAGAAAAAGGGGTCGAATACGTCTTCGCAGATCGTCACGAGTCAGGTCAGCCGACGGCTTCATTACTTGGCGGCCTTGAAGACGTCGTCCGCGGCATGACGTTCCCGAAAAATATGAAATGGGGTACGAGCAGCCTCCGCTACATGCGTCCGATCCGCTGGTTAGTCGCCATGTTTGGGACAGAACAGATCGATTTCGAGATCGAGGGCGTCCAAACAGGTAACGTGACACGCGGACATCGCTTCTTAAGTAAAGGCGACGTGACAATCTCATCACCTGACCGCTATGTGGCCACGCTCGAACAAGAGTTTGTCGTCGCATCTTACGACGACCGTCGCGAACGCATCGAACGTCAAATCGAACAGTTGGCGAATGAACAAGGATGGACGGTGCCACTTGACGCGTCGTTGCTTGAAGAAGTGACGAACCTCGTCGAATGGCCGACAGCCCTGTTCGGTGAGTTTGACGCGAGCTACCTCGACCTTCCTGAAGAAGTGTTGATCACGACGATGAAAGAGCATCAGCGCTATTTCCCAGTCTATATCGGTGACACGCTCCAACACTATTTTGTGACGGTTCGTAACGGTAACGCAGACCATCTGCAAAACGTTGCCAAAGGGAACGAGAAAGTCATCCGGGCACGACTCGCCGATGCCGTCTTCTTCTATGAAGAAGATAAAAAGACGAAAATCGACGACCAGCTCGACCGTCTCGATCGCATCGTCTTTCATGAGAAGCTCGGGACGACAGGCGCGAAAGTTCGCCGCGTCCAACAACTCGCGCTCACGCTCGCTCCACTGTTCAATGCCGATGCTCAGAAAGTCGAACGCGCTGGGAAAATCCATAAATTCGACCTCGTTAGCCAGATGGTTTACGAATTTACCGAGCTTCAAGGCGTGATGGGAGAAAAGTATGCACTCCAGCAAGGTGAGGACAAAGAAGTTGCGGCCGCGATCCGTGAGCACTATATGCCACGCTTCGCCGGAGACGCTTCACCGGCCATGCCGACGGGGGCCGCGCTCGCACTCGCGGATAAACTCGATTCGATTGCTGCGTTCTTCGGGGTCGGCATGATTCCAAGCGGTTCACAAGATCCGTTCGCCCTTCGCCGCCAAGCGCAAGGAGTCGTTCAAATTCTTGGAGATTGGCACGTCGATCTACCAGTCGACAAATTACTTTCACAAGTTGTCGAATCTCAGGTGGAAGCAGGACTTTATGATGCCGATAAAGAACAAGTCAAGGCGCAACTTAATGACTTCTTTATGCTCCGCTTGAAGTATCGTCTGCAAGAGAGACAAGTACGATACGATGTGATTGACGCCGTTCTCACGACTGGTCTGACTGTCGAACAGCTCGACGCTCGCGCGGAGGCGGTTCAAAACATGCTGTCAGACGAGGCGAAACAGTTGATCGAGCAGTTGACGCGCGTCGTCAATATCGCTAAAAAAGGCGAACCAGGACTAGTGGATCCGGCCTTGTTTGAGAATGCTGAAGAGAAAGCCCTTCACGCCGCGGTCGAATCAACGTTGCCCGAGACACATGAAGCGGTCGAAGTGGGCGACTACATGCGTGCCATCACATCACTTCGAGCGCTTGAACAACCGATAAGTGCTTATTTTGAAAATACGATGGTCATGAGCGACGTAGAAACGATTCGCCATAATCGTCTCAGTGAGATGAAGCGACTCGCTACGACGATCGAGCGTGTTGCTGACTTCAGCGCGCTCGTACTCTGATCAAACTAGAGGGGGTTGGCTATGCAGCTGAATGAACGCCAACAGAAGATTGTTGAGATTGTGAGAGTGAACGGACCGATCACGGGAGAGCAGATTGCTCAAGAGTTATCGCTCACCCGTGCCACGCTCCGCCCTGATCTTGCCATTTTGACGATGACTGGAATATTAGAAGCAAGACCACGCGTCGGCTACACGTTCGTCGGCAAACGAAATTCATCGCTGCTCCGCGAAAAACTTGATTCGCTGACCGTTGGTGATTTCATGTCGTCCGCGAAAGTCGTCAGCAATGAAATGACCGTGTATGATGCGGTCGTCACGTTGTTCTTAGAAGATGTCGGGTCGTTGTTCGTCGTCGGAAAAGACAATGAACTTGTCGGGGTGTTGTCCCGCAAAGATTTACTGCGGGCGGCCATCGGCAATCAGGACCTCGACCAATTGCCTGTCAACGTCATTATGACACGGATGCCGAATATTACCGTTTGTGAAAAAGGTGAGACGCTCATTCGGGCCGGGATGAAGTTGATTGAGAAACAGATTGACGCCATGCCTGTCGTCGAAGAGAAGGATGGTTCGCTCATCGTGCTCGGCCGAATGACGAAGACGAACATGACCAAGGTGTTGATTGCACTTGCCAACGATGAATCGTTCTGAGGAGGAAATTGGTTTGATAAACAAACAACTCGTATTTGTCGTGAGTGACTCTGTCGGAGAAACGTGTGAGCTCGTCGTCCGGGCGGCAAGCATCCAATTCCATGAGAATGCGATCGAGACACTCCGGATTCCTTTCGTCGAAGACGAACAGACGATTCATGATGTCGTCACGCAGGCTAGAGCCCAAGGAGCGGTGATCGCCTTCACGCTCGTTAACGAAGAACATCGCTCATTGCTCGTGTCACTCGGTAAAGCGTATGACGTCAAAACGATCGACCTGCTCGGTGATCTCCTCGACATCTTATCGGGAAAACTGGGGGAGAGTCCGCGTGAGAAACCGGGTCTGATCTATCGTCTAGACGAGGATTACTTCCGTAAAATCGAGGCGATGGAGTTTGCCGTCAAGTATGACGACGGACGCGATCCGCGTGGCTTGAAAAAGGCTGATATCGTCCTCGTCGGTGTGTCTCGCACATCGAAGACGCCGCTGTCACAATATTTGGCGCTAAAACGTTATAAAGTCGCTAACGTCCCGCTCGTGCCGGAGTCGCGTCCGCCGGAAGAACTGTTTGAGCTGTCACCGGATAAGTGTGTCGGTTTGATCATTTCGCCGGACAAGTTGATTTCGATTCGAATGGAGCGTTTGAAATCGCTCGGTTTAAAACCGGAAGCGGATTACGCTCAACTCGAGCGAATCAATCGGGAACTCGAGTACGCGCGAGGGATATACGAACGAATCGGCTGCGAGGTCATCGATGTGACGAATAAGGCGGTCGAAGAGACGGCAGGGATCATTTTACGTCAGCTTGAACAGTCGAAAGATGACTGAGCGCTCGCATTAGTAATCGACGCGTGTTAACGGTATAATAGAGTATTGACACGATAGTGAAACGGAACGTGGTGAGCGTTCCGTTTCGTTGCGAGATTGGATAGGGAGTGGTGGAGTTGCCACGGATACCGGATGAAGTCATTGCGGAAGTGAAACAAGCCACGGATATCGTGGACTTGATCAGTGAACGCGTTGAATTGAAGAAACAAGGCCACCGTCTTGTCGGACTTTGTCCGTTCCACTCGGAAAATAGTCCTTCTTTTTCCGTATCGCCTGAAAAAGGCATGTATCATTGTTTCGGTTGCGGTGCTGGCGGGAACGTCTTTACGTTCGTCATGGAAACGGAAGGGTTGTCCTTCCCGGAAACGATTGAGCGCTTAGCGACACGGGCAAACATCGCTGTAGAAGGGGTGGCCGGTGACGAAGAGCTGACACGCGATCAAGTCGTTCGTAAACAAATGCGTGATGCTCATCGGATCATCGCCGACCTGTATCACGAGGTATTGATGAAAACCGAGGCCGGAGAAGTCGGCTTGACGTATTTACGTGAACGCGGTTTGGCCGAGACGACGATCGGGCAGTACAAAATCGGATACGCCCCTGATCAACGCCGCTTCACCGTCGATTCACTCGAGCGAAGAGGGTTCGACCTAGAAGTCATGGTCGAGGCAGGACTTATTTCTAAATCTAGATCCGGTGAATATTTTGACCGGTTCGAAGGAAGAGTCGTCTTTCCGATTGCGGATCGAGACGGCACAATCGTCGGATTTAGCGGCCGTGCGATTGACGACAGACAGCCCAAGTATGTAAATACGGCGGAGACACCACTCTTTAACAAGAGTGAGCTGTTATTTGGATTTTCACAAGCACGTGCATCGATGCGGAAACAAAAACGGGTGCTCCTCGTCGAAGGGAACGTCGATGTCCTCCAAGTCGCCCAAGCCGGGACGGCCGAGGTCGTCGCTTCACTCGGGACGGCATTTTCATCGCAGCATGCCCGGGCGTTGTCACGGATGGTCGATGAAGTCGTGATTTGTTACGACGGAGACCATGCCGGACAAGAGGCGACGCTCAAAGTCGTTCGCATGCTCGAGGCGTATCCGCTCGACGTCCAAGTGCTCATGCTACCGGAGAAGACGGACCCGGATGATTATATTCGGACGAACGGTCGGGAGCAATGGCAACGTTTTGTCGAATCGGAACGCTTATCCGTCCTCGATTTCATGAACCGGACGCTTCGGCGCGGGAAAAATATGAATCGAGAAGGAGAACGGATTCGGTTTATTGAAGCGATGCTTGGGGAAATCAGCAAGACGGACAACTCGATTCGCCGCGATTTATATTTAAAAAAATTGGCGAACGAGTTTGACATTCCTGTCGAAACGCTAGCGAATCGAATGCCGCGACCGGTGTCGAGCCAAGTGCAGGCATCGCCAGCGGTTCGTGAACCAGAACCAATCCGTAAACGATCGAGTAAAGCGAATGAACCACGTTTTGTGAAGGCCGAAAAATTACTGTTACGGGCGATGCTCAGCGGACCGGAACGGGTTCGCTTCGTCCGCGACCGACTCGGCCTAGCTTACCAAGATGAGATTCATCGCATGTTGGCGACGGCGTTTTATGAGATCGTTTCAGAAGATATGACGCTTGAAGAGTTTGAGCAGGTCATGCCGCCTTTTATGGAGCGTCACTGCGACCAACGTCCTGACTATGCCAACCGCTATGCAGAGATTCGGCTCATGTCAGCGCCTGATGATCTGACTGAAGAGGTTTTAGATGAATACATTAAGGTGATAAACAGTTATGAGGAACAGCGTCAAATCGAGCGAGCAAAAAGGGAAATCGGGCAGGATGCCGAAAGTATAGTAGACCAGGCATCGAAGCTACAAGAATTGATTACCCGGAGTCGCCGCTTACGTGAACGATGAACGTGAAGGAAGTTTGGAAGGAGTTGAACTGCTAGATGGCAGAGAAGAAAAAAGAGGATTTATTTAACGCCATAGACGAACTTGAAAAGTTGGGGAAAAAGAAGGGTGTCGTATCGATGCAAGCGATCCAGGATCGCCTCAGCCATTTTGAGGTCGATTCAGATTTTATCGATAACTTCATTGAAGATTTAGAAGGCAAAGACATCCGCGTCACAGAAGATGCGGCCGATGCCGAAGAGACTCCTACGAAAAAAGAAGACGAAGAGGTCGACTTGAATGATCTGGCTGTACCGCCAGGAATTAAAATCAACGACCCGGTCCGGATGTACTTGAAAGAAATCGGCCGTGTCGATTTGTTGAGTGCCAAAGACGAGACCGAACTCGCGAAGCGAATCGAGCAAGGCGATGACGAGGCGAAAAAACGTCTCGCTGAAGCCAACCTTCGTCTCGTCGTCTCGATCGCGAAACGCTATGTCGGTCGCGGTATGTTGTTCCTTGACTTGATCCAAGAAGGAAACATGGGTCTGATCAAGGCAGTCGAGAAGTTCGACTACATGAAAGGGTTCAAGTTCTCGACGTATGCGACGTGGTGGATTCGTCAAGCGATCACACGTGCCATCGCCGACCAAGCCCGAACGATCCGGATTCCGGTCCATATGGTCGAAACGATCAACAAATTGATCCGTGTTCAACGTCAATTGTTGCAAGACCTCGGGCGTGAGCCGGCTCCTGAAGAGATTGCCAAGGAAATGGAATTGACGCCTGAGAAAGTTCGTGAGATTTTAAAAATCGCGCAAGAACCGGTGTCGCTTGAAACACCGATTGGTGAAGAGGACGATTCGCACCTCGGTGACTTCATTGAAGATCAAGATGCGATGGCACCTCAGGATGCAGCAGCCTACGAGCTGCTCAAAGAACAACTCGAAGACGTGCTCGATACGTTGACAGACCGAGAAGAGAACGTACTCCGTCTCCGCTTCGGGCTTGATGACGGTCGGACGCGCACGCTCGAAGAAGTCGGTAAAGTGTTCGGGGTCACGCGTGAGCGGATCCGTCAAATCGAAGCGAAGGCGTTACGGAAGCTCCGTCACCCGAGTCGCTCGAAACGCTTGAAAGACTTCCTCGATTAATCGTGTTTTTGAATAAAATGTGAAGTTTTAGAAGAAAGGAAGGAAAATGAGTGATTTTCCTTCCTTCTTTATTGTTTTTTGAGTAAAATAGTGATGGGTAGAAATTTGGAAAGAACATGAGGGGGAAATACAATGCGTAATCCATTGTTACCGTTTGCAGCGATTGCGATCGTCGCAATCATCGCTATGGTCTCATTATCGTATTTTGGCGTAAACCAAGCGCAACAAGCCGCTGAAGGTCCAGCCGTCACCGAGATGAACCCGGAAGACTTGTACGCTGCTAAAGGCTGCACAGGTTGCCACGGCGGAAATCTTGAAGGTGGCGTCGGTCCGGCGTTGACTGGAGTCGGAGAACGTTTGTCTGCTGAAGAAATCGCGAACATCATCGTCAACGGTCAAGGTACAATGCCGGCCGGTCTCGCGTCTGCCGAAGAAGCCGACGTGCTCGCGACATGGTTGATCGAACAATAAGGGTGAGGCGTACTCCTTCTGGGGTACGTTTTTTGTTGTCCGGACAAGAATATTTCGTTACCCTAAAGAAGAAGAAGTAGACAAAAGGAGTTGTCCCCATGCAAGAACAAGTCACGTTAGACCGGCGACTGAAACGAGTCGTCGATTTTATACCAGCTAAAAGCATTTTAGCCGATATCGGTTCCGACCACGCTTACGTCCCGTGTTATCTCGTACAGCAAGGAATCATCGACCGGGCCATCGCCGGAGAAGTGAATCAAGGACCGATGGAAGCGGCCAAAGCCCAAGTCGATTTGATCGGCGCATCGGACAAGATTGACGTCCGGCTCGGTGACGGATTGGCGGTCCTGAATGAAGACGAGGCAACATGTATCTCGATCTGTGGGATGGGCGGAAGCTTGATCCGCTCGATCTTAGAGAACGGACGGGATAAGTTAGGCGCGGTCGAACGACTCGTGCTGCAACCGAACGTCGATGGACAGCAAGTTCGGGAATGGTTGCTTGTATCAGGTTTTACGCTCGTCACGGAAACGATCGTCGAGGAGAACGATAAAATATATGAGATTCTTGTCGGAGAGCGGGGCACAGAAACGCGTTACAGTGCGGACGAGGCGGAGCGGACGTGGCAGCTTATGTTCGGGCCGGAGTTGCTGAAGACTCGTCCTGAACCGTTCAAGTTGAAGTGGGGCCGGGAAGCGGACAAATTGGATTACGTGCTCGGTCAAATGGCCGCAGGCGCCCAGACCGAGGCGCTCGTCCGGAAGCAGGAGGAGTTCAAAACGTTACGCGACAAAATGAGAGAGGTGAGTCAGTGATGGCAAACGGAAATCATATCATCCAACTGTTTGAAGAGTTCGCGCCGAAACACCTCGCGGTCGAAGGCGACAAGATCGGCCTGCAGATCGGTACGCTGAATAAACAAGTGAATCGGGTCATGGTCACGCTCGACGTGCTCGAGTCGGTCGTCGACGAAGCCATCGAACAAGAGGTGGACTTGATTATCGCGCATCATCCGCCGATCTTTAGTGCGCTCACCCAAGTGACCGATCGCAACGCCGCCGGTCGAATCGTCATGAAATGTCTTCAAAACGACATCGCCGTCTACGTCGCCCATACGAATTTAGACGTCTGTGAGGGTGGGGTCAACGACTGGATGAGCGAGGCACTCGGATTACATGAGACCGAAGTGCTCGTCCCGACGTATGAAGAGCCGGTGTATAAATTGTCGGTCTTCGTCCCGGAGACACATCAGTCCGCCGTGTCTAAAGCGTTAGGCAAGGCCGGAGCCGGTCGGATCGGGAATTACGGCGATTGCCAATTCACGGTCACAGGGAAAGGGCAGTTCACCCCTCTCGACTTGGCCGACCCGTACCTCGGGCAAATCGGGAAAACGGAGCAAGTCGATGAAGTGAAGATCGAGACGATCGTTACCGAAAGTAAGAAGAAGCGGGTGTTAAAAGCGATGTTTGACGCTCATCCTTACGAAGAGGTCGCTCATGACTTGATTCGGGATGAGATTGCAGGGCCTGTCCTAGGTCTCGGCCGCATCGGTCGACTCGACAAGCCGCTGACGCTCGCTGAATTTTCTGAACATGTCAAAGCAAGCTTTGGTGTCGAAGCGGTGCGGGTCGTCGGCGACTTGGACCGAACGATCAAAAAAGTGGCCGTGCTCGGTGGTGACGGCAACAAGTACGTCTCGGCCGCGCACTTCAAGGGAGCCGACGCCTACGTGACCGGTGACTTATATTTCCATGTCGCCCACGACGCGATGGCGCTCGGGCTCGCCGTGGTCGACCCGGGTCATCACGTCGAGAGCGTCATGAAACAAGGCGTCGTCGACGTCTTGCAACAGAAGTTCACGGCAGCAAAACTCGAGGTCGAGCTCCTCGTTTCCGCTACGAACACGAACCCTTTTAAGTTCCGCTGAAACCGAACACAACCCCCGTCCTCATGCATGAGGACGGGGGTTGCTTGTCATTTGCGAAGCGCCTTCACTCTCGGCAGGATGTTTCGTAGTTCGAGATAAGGTGTCTTGTCGTGTGTGCTCAAGTCATCACGGTCGTACTGCGTCAAAAAGTCGATGACTTTTTTCGTGATCGGTGTCGGTGTCGACGCGCCCGATGTGACCGCGACCGTTTCGACGTCTTGAAGCCAATTGAGATCGAGCTCACTCAAATCACCGATGCGATAGGCATTCGTCCCGGCAATCTCTTTAGAGACTTGGGCGAGACGGTTCGAGTTGTTCGATTTCGGATCACCGACGACGATGAGCAAGTCGCAGTCGCCGGCCTGTTCGGCGACTGCTTCCTGACGAACTTGTGTCGCGTTACAAATCTCGTTATGCACCTCGACGTGAGGATAGCGTTCTTGAATGAGGTCGATCAATGCCGAAACGTCCCATTGGCTCATTGTCGTCTGGTTCGTGACGAGAATGTTTGCGTCTAACAAACGATCTGGCAACGCCTCAAAATCGCTCTCGTACTGGACGAGATGGACTTTTCCAGGGGCGACACCCATCGCGCCTTCAGGTTCGGGGTGACCGTGCTTGCCGATATAGATGACTTCGTAGCCGGCCGCTGTCTTCTCACGAATTAAATCGTGCGTGACGAGAACGTCAGGACAAGACGCATCGACAATCGTCAGTCCTTTTTCGATGGCACGCTTCCGAACGAGCGGGGAGATACCGTGGGCCGTAAACACGACGGTCCCTTTGTCGATTGTTTCAACTGCTTGCATCCGATCCTCGCCGTCTACGGTCTTGACGCCTAAGTCTTCAAACGCTTGGGTGACGTGACGGTTATGGACGATCATACCGAGTATATGGATAGGCCGTGGTAAATCTGGGTTGGCCACGGCTTCATTCGCTAATTTCATGGCATCGACGACGCCATAGCAGTATCCGCGTGGGCTAATTTTTTTAACTTTCATTTCGTGATGAACGCTCCTTTCGCGATGCTTTCCTACGTATTAGTCTAACATTGTTTCGAAAATACGAAAAGAATTGCGTGTATTCATGCTATAATCTTAAGGTTAGAAAGGAGGGACACCGTGGAACGCTTGAGAACATTGCTTGAAGTTCGAAAATCGTACTTCTTTCAAATCACATTTATTATCTTTATCATTCTTGGACTCGTCATCTCATCACTAGCTTTCTCTGCCGATCGCGTGACGGTGTCCCGCGCGGAAGAATTGGCGAAAGAACAATTTGACTATGCGATTGATGGGAGTATCGAGAACCTCGAGACAAGGCTTGGGAAATTGTATGAAGACCTCGTCTACCTTGGTGCTTATGTTGGAAACGAAACTTGGATTGAAGAGCGGATTCGGACGGGTTACTTGAACCAACGAACGAGTTTCACTTCGATCTTTTACTATGATTTACGAGAAGATGAATTCACTTGGTATTCGCAACGGCAAGTCCCCGCGATGACGTTAAAGGCTGATCCGAAATTTAAAGAAGTCATCACCTCGAACGGCGACAATGTATTCATGAGTGACCCGATATCGATTTCTGGTGATGCCGGCACGTATCTTTACGTACCAGTCATCGAGGACAACCGACCGATTGGCATGTTTGGTGGCAGTATCAGTGTGCTTAACTCGGACCTCTATCGGCGCATGCTCGAATCCACGAACGATGACATGATTCTCTATCTCTTAAATGAGCGGGGAGAAGTGTTATCGACATCGTTTAACCTCGTCACGGATGCTGAGCGAAGGTTATCACGCTCAATCGTCGAAACGACGGATGAGTATGACGTTCGGACGATTTTAAGTACCGACGACGACGTCATCATGTTCGAACCGGACGCTCGAGTGGACGGATGGAGCGTATTGGCCAAGCATAGCACGGATTCGGTGTATGAGGCGGTCTACGATACACGCTGGCAATATTTGATGATTACACTCGTCACTTTCTTCTTAAGTATTTTAGTCGGTCTCCTTCTCTCTAAGACATTGACGAGCCCGCTGCTCGAACTCGTTCAAAACATCAAGAAACAACAGTCACTCGAACCGATTTTACTCGAACGCACCGGTTCAAAAGAAGTCCAGACGCTCCTCGATACGTATAACGACTACTCGAATCGGATGGAGACGGCTCGACGTGAGCAGTTGAGCCAACAACAGCTCTTGCTCCAACAAGAGAAGCTCGCCTCGCTCGGTCAACTCGCGGCCGGGATCGCTCACGAGATCCGTAACCCGCTCACACCTGTCCAAATCACCTTGCAGATGGCGAAAGAAGGTCATGGTAGTGAAGAAATGCTCGACCTTGCACTGTCCGAGCTCAATCGGGCTAACCATTTGATTACGACGATGCTCACGCTCGCCAAACCAGATCAATCCAAGCTTCAAGAAGAGTGGCTCGACATGACCGAATTTGCGAGTCGGCTCGAGTTCTTACTCGACGCCGAATGTTATAAACGGGTGACGAAGTGGGAACTGATTGTTCCGAACGAGATGCCGCCGTTCTACTGTTCGAGCGACATGCTCGTCCAAACCATCTACAACTTGTTTAAAAACGCCGTCGAAGCCGTCGATTCAAAAGGGGCGGACGGTAGCGTCACGGTCACGGTCCTCTTCACGGAGCGGGATTATCGGTTCTTGATTGAGGATAACGGGATCGGGATGACGAAAGATCAAGTGAACACGGTCGGGTCGGCATTCTATACGACGAAAGAGAACGGCAACGGGCTAGGGCTGTATATGATTCGAGAATCATTAAAAGCCGTAAACGGTCAAATGGAGATCGAGAGCGTTGAAGGAGAAGGTACGGCGATGATGATTAAAATCCCAAGGCGGACAGACGTATGAAAGGCTTCCGCTATTACTGGCTTTGGATTCCCGTCGTCTGGGCCATGACGATTTTATTGATCACGTCGATCCAGTTGCCGGAACGCGTGACGACGAACAATGAGGTCGGCTTCGTGTTCGTCAGTGAAAAACACGAACACGCCAATAAGTTGTTAGCCGCCTTTGTACGAACAGCCAATCAAAAAGGGTTCATTCCGATTCCGACGACAAGTGAAGATTCACGTGTCTTAGAAAAAGAGAAATTGGATTCTTTGATCGAACGCGGTGTCAAAGCCATCTTCGTGACGACGCTTGACGAGACGTTCATACAGTCATCGCTCGAAAAGGCGAGAGAGAATGGCATCCCGATTATCGCGATCGACCGGATGATCGACCACGATAGCGTGCTCACGTCCGTCGTGTCCGATAACGTTGAAATCGGGCGGATGGCCGCCAACCATATTGCCGCCCAACATACCGCACTCGGTCGGCCGATCCGTGTCGTCGAAGTGCGGGGAACGGCAAAAGTCCGCTCGACCATCGACCGTAGCCTTGGGTTGACCGAGTACGATAAAGCCCATGACGACCTCGAGGTCGTGGCCTCGCTCACGGGTAACTACGATACGTTCCAAGCCGAGATCGAGATGTCGCGTTGGCTCGAGGAAGACATCCCGTTCGACGCCGTGTTTTCCCATAACGACGACAACACGTTCGGGGTCGTAAGGGCGCTCGAGAGCAAGGGACTAAATGACAAGACAATCGTGTCGGTAGACGGTGTGACAGAGATTTACCCGTTGATTCATAGCGGGAAAGTCGATGCGACGGTCGTGCAATCCCCGAACGAAATGATTGAAGTCGGGTTCAAAGCGCTCGAACAGCATTTGAGCGGTAAAAAAATCTCGGCGCACTACTATTCATCGAGTTACTTGTATGAAGGACTCGGTAAAGATTAATTGACAAATAACTAGATTCCGCTATGCTAGGAAAAGTGGAAAGAAACAGGAGGTGTATCGATTGAACAGCTTCCAACAGTTCAAATTGTTACCGTTTATCGTCGATGCCTTGACAGAAAAGCGCATCACTAACCCAACGGACATTCAGGCACGGATTATTCCAGCCGCGATGAATGGCCGTGACATCATTGGAAAATCACAAACCGGGACCGGGAAGACACTCGCGTTCCTCTTACCTATTTTAGAATCGATCGACCCGAGCGAACACGAAGTCCAGGCGATCGTTGTCGCACCGACACGCGAACTCGCCTGGCAGATCCACGAAGAGTTGAAAACACTCCTCGTGAAGCAGCCTGACTATATTAAGACGAGTTTGATCGTCGGTGGAACTGACCGCGAACGTCAAATCGACAAGATGAAAAACCCACCACAGTTGATCATCGGGACGCCAGGCCGTCTACTCGACTTGATGAAAGTTCAGGCGTTGTTCCCGCATAAAGTCAAACATTTCGTCGTCGATGAAGCCGATCAAATGCTTGATATGGGCTTCTTGCCAGAAGTGGACCGCATCGCGCAGTCGCTTCCGGAAAGACTGCAAACGATGGTCTTCTCAGCAACAATCCCAGAGAAGCTCGAGCCGTTCTTGAAGAAATATCTTCATGACCCGCGTTATGCAGAAGCGAGTGCCGAGCACCGCGTCGCACCGAAGATCAAGCACCACGTCATCCCGGTCCGTCACCGCGATCGCAAAGAATTGACGGTCGAAGTGGCCAAAGCGATCAATCCGTTCGTCTGCCTCGTGTTCACGAACACGAAACAAGACGCGGATGAGCTCGAGAAGTCGTTCCAGGAGGCAGGCCTCAACGTCGGGACGCTTCATGGCGACATGCAAGCCCGTCGACGCAAGCAAGCAATCAAAGACATTAACGATGCAAAATATCAATACGTGATCGCAACCGACTTGGCTGCCCGCGGGATTGATATTAAAGGTGTGTCGCACATCATCAACTTCGGTATCCCGAAAGATCTCGACTTCTACACACACCGTGTCGGCCGGACCGGTCGTGCCGGTGCTACCGGAGAAGCGTATACGCTGTATGAAGATCACGAGAACGGCCCGATCAATCGACTTGAAGAGCGTGGTTTCGCGTTCACACATGTCGATGTCAAAGGCGGGACGCTCCAAGAGATCAAGACTCGTAAACGCCGCGTGACCGACCGTAAGATGAAAGTATCGCACACGGCGCACAGCCGTATGGCCGGTGAGATCAAGAAGGCGAAGAAGAAAGTCAAACCAGGCTACAAGAAGAAGTTCAAGTATAAATTGAAAGAGACGGCTTCGCGTGAGCATATGCAACAACAGCGCACGGAACGTCGTGAGACCCGTAAGAAGAACAGACGGTAATCACTAAACAGAAGAATCGACTTCATGGAGTCGGTTCTTCTTTTTGTGTACACTAAAGGCAGAAGATTGCGAAGGAGAGTTGACTATGTTAAAAATTGGTTCACACGTTTCGGTTTCAGGTAAGAAGATGCTGCTCGCTGGCAGTGAGGAAGCCGTCTCGTACGGTGCGACGACGATGATGGTCTATACGGGCGCGCCTCAAAACACGCGCCGTAAACCGATCGAGGAGTTAAATATCGAAGCGGCGCTTGTCCACATGGCGGCGCATGACATCGAGGAGATCGTCGTCCACGCCCCATACATCATCAACCTGGGCAATACGACGAAACCCGAGACGTTCGAACTCGCGGTCTCGTTTTTGGCGGCTGAAATCAAGCGGGCCGAGGCGCTACAAGTCGCCCGTCACGTCGTCCTTCACCCAGGTGCCCATGTCGGTGCCGGCGAAGACGTCGGTCTCGCTCGCATCATCGAAGGCTTGAATGAAGTGCTGACCGGAGACGAGACGGTGAAGATCGCCCTCGAGACGATGGCAGGAAAAGGAAGCGAACTCGGGAAGACGTTTGAAGAACTCGCGACGATCATCGACGGAGTGACGCATAACGACCGGCTGTCGGTCTGTTTCGACACGTGCCACGTCCATGACGCCGGGTATGATCTCGTGGGGGATTTAGACGGCGTGATTGCCGAGTTTGACCGCATCGTCGGAATCGACCGACTCGGCGTCATCCACGTCAACGATTCGAAAAACGTGCGCGGGGCGAGAAAAGACCGCCACGAAAATATCGGCTACGGGGAGATCGGTTTTGACGCGTTGAACCGAATCATCCATCATGAGGCGTTCGCGCATTTGCCAAAAATTCTTGAAACACCTTACATTCCAATCAGCGAGAAGACGAAAGTCGCGCCGTATAAGCAAGAGATTGACATGTTCCGGTTAGGCGCGTTCGACGCCGAATGGCGCGAACGATTCGCGCTCGCGCATCAATAAGCGATGAGCGTGCTAAAGATCGATCCAGAGACGTATGACGTATGGGCGGCGCTCCCGACATACTTTCGCGAGCAGAGCCCGTTTTACATTGAAGGAAGCGTTGAGGGACCAGCCTTGATCGAAGTCGTTGGATATGGGATCGTCGCGGAAGTCGAGATCATGCTCGTCGAGACGATGACGCGCCCCGACGACCGGTATTGGCGAACGCGTCCCGACGATGAAGTTCGAGACTATTGTCTCGTCGATTTAGTCGGCCTTGATTTTCATCATCCGCTGCTCAAGAGTGGTATGTACGACGTGTCGACGTCATATGCGACGTTAAAAGATATGTGGGACCGCGGTTATCAAGTCCCATCCCAACGCTGGACACGGCAAACGTACGAGACGCATCTAGCCCGGGAACGAATGATGATGCACCGTATCGCTTCCGTCACGGCTTGTACGAGCTGTGGAGTCGACTTGACAGACAGGTATGGGGCGATGGCCCATCGTCTGCTAGAGTACCATCTTGAAGGGGACAGCGGGATGTGGGTCTGTCCGACTTGTCATAAGGCGATCCATCATGCAGAGTAACAAAAAGAACGATGCCCGCGGGCATCGTTCTTTTTGTTTAAAATGGCCAGTTCGCGAGCGCGAATTGGTAAACTTTCATCCCGAGAAAGACGCCAAAGATTCCGATGACGCCAGGCAAGACCGGGGGGGCAGGCAACGGCAACTTCAAGGCAGTGAAAATCATGCCACAGATGAGGCCGGCGAGCAACGAGAGTAAGATTTCTTGCATGAATGATTCCTCCATATTCGAAAATGAAAGCGTTTCAACTGACTAATCGAACTAATTATACAATGTTCTTTCTCGTTTGAGAAGTCTAACATCAGTCATCAGTCATTTTCTCATTTTCGGCCCGAAGGCGAAGCACTTCACGTTCGGCCCAGTTCGACGGCTCCCGTTCGAAGACGCTCGGGATGTTGTTCCAACGGCCGCCTGTATATTGATGGATAATGATCTGCGATTGAATTTTCTCTTGGCCGGGCTCTTGTTTGATGTAGACGTAACTGCCATCGGCGCGTTGGATCCGCGCTTTGACGTTGTCGACGAGCTGTAGCGCGAGCATGTCTTTAATGTATGACTTATGACCCGCATCTAGGATCGGGAACAAGATCTCGATGCGCTTTTTCATGTTTCGGGTCATCCAGTCCGCAGACGAGCAATACAAGTCTTCTTTCCCGTTTTGATAGAAATAGAAGATGCGAGAATGTTCTAGATAGCGGTCGATGATCGAGACGACACGAATATTGTCCGAGACACCTTTAATGCCGGGCCGCAGGCAACAGATGCCGCGAATGATCAAATCGATCTTGACCCCGGCCTGAGACGCGTCATACAGCTTCGTGATGATCGACTTGTCGGTGAGCGAGTTCATCTTGGCGACGATGCGACCGTTCCCATACTTCTCATGCAGTTTGATTTCGTCTTCAATCTTATGAAGGAAGAAGTCGAGCATGTCGTCAGGCGACGTCTCGAACTCATGCCAAGACGGTCGTTCACCGTAACCGGAGAGCCAGTTGAAGAAGTTGGTCGCATCTTCGGCCAAGTCCTCATTTGTTGTCAACAAGCCGATGTCCGTATAAAGCTTCGCCGTCGAGTCGTTGTAGTTACCGGTACCGAGGTGGACGAAGCGTTGGAGGACACCTCCTTCTAAAATCCGCACGACAAGCGTGATCTTCGAGTGCGTTTTTAACTCTTTATAGCCGTAGATGACGTGGGCCCCGGCTTTCTCGAGCTGTTTCGCCCATTGAATGTTCTTCTCTTCATCGAACCGGGCCTTCAGTTCGACGAGGACGGTGACTTGTTTGCCGCTCTCGGCAGCGTCAGTGAGCGCTTTAATGATCGGTGAATCGCCAGACACACGGTAAAGCGTCTGCTTGATGGCCAAGACGTTCGGGTCTTTCGCGGCCTGAGCGATAAAGCGGACGACCGGGTCGAACGAATGGTATGGGTGATGGAGCAAGTAATCCTTTTTCAAGACGGCCTTGAACAAGTCCTTGCCGGGCTCGAGTCCTTCCGGGACGAACGGGATGAGCGTCTCATTGATCATCTCGTCATATTCGATCCCGATCTTGTTGTAGATGCCAAACAAGAACGTCAAATCGATTGGTCCGTCGACGACGAAAATATCGCGCTCGTGCAGATCGAGGACGTCTTGTAGCATAAACAACAGTTCTTTACTGAGTGAACGTTGTTGGACCTCGAGGCGGATGCCGACGCCGTAACGGCGTTTCTTCAATTCTTTCTCGATCTGTTTCAACACATCGTGACTGCCTTCTTCATGGAACGGCATGTCAGCGTTGCGGGTGATCCGGAACGGCATCGTCGACTCGACTTCAAAGCCTTTGAAGAGCGAATCGATAAATTGGATGATGACGTCTTCGAGCAACATCAAATCGGCATGTTCTTCGTCTTCTGTCGGCAGTTCGAGAAAACGCGGTAGGACGGCCGGTACTTGAACGAGGGCGAGTCGCTTTTTGCCTTCGGCGGTCGAAGAGATTTCGACGGCAATATTGAGCGATTTTGACAACAGCATCGGGAACGGGCGATACGCATCGACCGCGATCGGTGTCAAGACCGGGAAGACGTGGGTCCGGAAATACAGTTTGACGAAATTAAGCTGCTCTTTGTTCAAGTTCTTCGGACGTAAAAAGCGGACGTTTTCGTTTCCGAGCTGTTTGACGATTTTTTTATACGTCGCATACTGGACTTCGACGAGTTCTTGAGCCTTGATCGAGATCGCTTTAATTTGCTGCTTCGGTGTCAGCCCGGCCTTGTCCTCCGGTTGGTTGAATCCGGCGAGCACCTCGTCTTTCAGTCCTCCGAAACGGACCATGTAGAACTCATCGAGGTTTGCACTGAAGATGCCGAGGAATTTGAGACGTTCCATGAGCGGATTGCGGTCATCGATCGCTTCTTGGAGCACGCGCTCGTTAAAGCTGAGCCAGCTCAATTCGCGGTTGTTAAAATGTTCGGGTAAGTAAGTTGTCATAAAGTAATCCTCTCCTCTACGCGTAGCTCGATCGTCGTTTCGATCGCGCGTTCTAAATGCTTTTTGTGACGGATGCCACGCTGCAGTTCAAAGCGCGGGGACGTCGTTGTTTGAAGGGTGAAGGCAAGCCCGTCGTCTGTTGTCTCGACGTCGATGTCCTCGACGACTTGACGCTCGGTCAAATCGAGCGCGTCGACAAGTTTGACGATTGACCCGATCAGCTCTAGACTTTTTAACATTTTCGAGTCGAACCATTCAGGAAAGCCCTCGATATGCTGTTCGAGCAGGCGCCGGGACTTGTAAGACGTGACGAGTGCCAGGGCGAGCCGGTCTTCGTTGTTCATGCCTTTAAAGTCATTTGTCGTGATCAAATGGAACGTATGGTCGCTCTTGTTGTTATGGTCGATGTATTCACCGACGTAAGCGAGACGGCAAGCTGCTTCTAACAGTCCCGGTTCGAACGGTTTTGGTTTGATCGTCTTCGCCTCGATCAAGCCCATATAAATTTGACGGGCCAGATGGACGAGATGACGATGCCGGACCGGGTCGACGTCGTATTGTTTCTCGAAGTGGCGGAAACTTTCTTCTTTGACATCAGCGAAACGGATCTCGTTGTTCTCTTTTAAATAGTATTCATAAAATAGCCCTTCCCGCAGACCGTTATTGCTCATCGTAAACTCAGGCACTTTTAAATAGCGGGCCAGTTCATCGATTGCGGTCACGGCCGGAGCGATGATGTCCATCCGGTCTTTTGACAGGCCATCGAGTCGTCCGAGTTGTTTCGTCGACATGTCGATCAGTTCATCGACGACTTCGTGAAGCCGGTCGGCACCGAGCGTATATTGATGGATGCCTTCAAGCGGGAAGTGGGACAACGACTGTTCGACGCGGACGAGGTTACGGGCGGTCCCGCCGACGCCGACAAGCGGAACACCGTGAGGGACGAGCCACTCGATGTCTTTGAACGCCTTCTTCAAGAAAGAAGTCAGTTGTTTCCGCTCATCTTTCGAGAGCGTGTCGCCTGACATAAAATCGTTCGTCAACGTGACGGCACCGAACGGGAAACTATGATAAAAGACGAGCTCGCGGTCTTTGAAGTAAGTCACTTCCATTGAGCCGCCGCCGATGTCGACCGAATAGCCGTCTTCGATATAAGTCGAGTTGACGATGGCCGAGTATCCGTAATACGCCTCTTCATAGTCACTCAACAAGCGGATCTCCATCCCGGTCGCGTCAAGGACCTCGTTTAAAATCGCTTCAGAATTGCTGGCGTTGCGGATGGCTGCGGTCGCGACCGGCAACATCTCTTTGACGCCATGATGCTTGTTCAGACTGATGAAATGGTCGAGTGTCTCGATTAACGATTGGATGCCCATTTCGGATAGTTCGTTCGCATCGGTGATGTGACTCGAGAGCCGAGCGACTTCTTTCACGTTCAACCGTTCGAAATATTGGCCGTGTCGATTCACTTCAAAAATGACGTTGCGAATCGAGTTTGACCCGATATCAATGACTGCTAATTTTTTTTCCACGGTAAATCCCCCTCTGCGATACCTCTAGTGTACAACGAACACTAGACAAACTCATCTTGATTTTGTGTGAAGGCGTGACGACGAGCGCCGCGATCTTCTCAAACTTGAAGCATTTAATAATATTCTGTATAATACAGACGCCAAGCAAGTAGAAATGATTACGATTTATCAAACGAGAGAAGGGTAGCTCATGACGACATCTGTCGTAAAATTAGATCATGTTTCGTATTATTACGATGGCACGGCCGCACTTCAGGACGTGTCCATCGACATCAAGCAAGGTGATTTCGTCGCCATCGTCGGCGAGAACGGGTCAGGCAAGTCGACGTTGATTCGGACGATCCTTGGTCTATTGAGCCCGCAGGCGGGAACGGTCGAACTGTTCGGTCACCCGCAAGGCCAATTCAAAGACAAGTCCCGTATCAGTTACGTTTCCCAAAAAGCGGCGTCATTTAACTCTGGGTTTCCGGTGACGGTCGAAGAAGTCGTCGCCATGGGCCGGTACGGACGGCTAGGCCTGTTCAAGCGATTGAACATGGAAGATAGGGCCGCGATTCAAAATGCGCTCGAGACGGTCAACATGTGGCAGTATCGGAACCGCAAAATCGGAAGCCTGTCCGGTGGGCAACAGCAGCGTGTGTTCATCGCCCGGGCCATCGTCAACCAACCCGATTTGCTCATCTTGGATGAGCCGACGGTCGGGGTCGACCAAAAGCATCTGCGGGACTTTTATGAAGTGCTCCACTTGTTGCGCGAGCAGACGTCATGCACGTTCATCCTCGTCACGCACGATTTAAACGTCGTCACCGACCTCGTCACGAAAGTCGTCCATCTTGACCGAGGACGTATGGCCTGTAACTGTGGGTTGAAAGAGTATAGCGAACTAGGAGAACTTGCCGCCATCAAGCCGTATCCCGTCAAAGTCCTCGTTCATGAAGGTATGTCATGATTGCCGACTTGTTAACCTATAGTTTTTTACGTTATGCGTTCATAGCGGCCGTCGTCATCGGGTTTACGGCCCCGTTGATCGGTTCCTTCGTCGTCGTCAGACGGATGAGTCTGATTGCTGACGCTTTGTCACACGTGACGCTCGCCGGCATCTCCTTTAGTTTATTTCTCGGACAGTATGTCTTGTTCTTCTCTGACTTGAATCCGCTCTACCTCGGGACGCTCGTCTCGGTGCTCGCGGCGCTCGGTCTCGATTGGCTCCGCAATAAGTACGTCCATTTCCAAGAGCTGTCGATCCCGATCATGATGTCGGCGGGGATGGGACTGAGCGCGATCTTCATTTCGTTGTCGCGCGGCTTCTCGGTCGATTTGTCGACGCTGTTGTTCGGTTCGATTTCAGCGGTCAGTCCGTCTGATATCGGTTTGATTCTAGCTGTCGCGCTCATCACGGTCATCGTCATCGTCGTGTTTTATAAACAGCTCTTGTTCTTGTCGTTCGATGAAGAACAAGCAAAAGTGTCCGGATTGCCGAGCACGCTGTTACACTTGTTGTTCATGCTCGTCGTCGCGCTCGTCATCGCCGTCAGTATGCGGATCGTCGGCACGTTGCTCGTCTCAAGCTTGATCACGTTACCGGTCGCGGCCGCACTCCGGTTCACGAACAGTTTCAAACAGACGATTGTTTGGGCAATCGTGTTCGGTGAGCTTGCGACGATTGGGGGACTTGTACTCGCCTACGAACTAGACGTCGCCCCGGGCGGTGTCATCGTCTTGCTCGCCGTCTTGATTTTGGCTGCCGTCATGTTGTTTGAGAAGATCGGCTCGTTACGGAAGAAGGGAGTACTCCATGAAACAGACTGAACAAATCGAACGGTTGCAGTCGTCGTCATTGAAAGTGACGCCGAAACGGATTGAGATGTACGCTTATTTGGCGGCCGAAGAGCGCTATATCAGTGCGAAAGACGTCCTCGACTATATGCGTTCGAAACATCCGACGATGAGCTTTGATACGGTCTACCGGAACTTGAAGTCGTTTGCGGAGGAAGGGTTGCTCGAAGCGACCGAGTTGAACGGTGAGAAAGCGTTCCGGGTCACGTGTGGCTCATCGCACCACCACCATCATTTGATCTGCCGCGGGTGCGGCAAGACGAAACTGCTCGAACTTTGCCCGATGCGTTATGTAGGGACGCTTGACCCCGATTTTGAGGTCATCGATCATAAATTTGAGATTTACGGGTATTGTAAACAATGTAAGTAAGGAAGTTGATTACTTCAACTTCCTTTTTTGTGTACATATGGGGAGGGAGTGAGTCGATGATTTATACGGCAAGTGATATCAAGCGAGCGGATGAACAGGCTTTTGCGCACGGGACGACGCCTGAAGTTTTGATGGAGCGGGCGGCGCTGGCCTTGACGAATCGTTTGGCGATTCGAGCAGAGGCGTCCGTCCTCGTCGTCTGTGGACGAGGGAATAACGGGGGCGACGGCTGGGTCATCGCCCGTGAACTGCACCGGCGTGGGTATGACGTCAGCGTCTGGGCACCACTCGGTGAGCCGAGATCGCCAGAAGCCTTGACGCACGCAGCGTTAGCGAAGCAAGTGGTCCCGGTCGTAGATAATCCGAGACAGGCGGACTATATCATCGATGCCTTGTTCGGAGTCGGCCTTGACGGACCGGTCACCGGGAAAGCGAGAGACGTGATCACCTGGATGTGCGACCAAGCGGCGACGGTGATCGCGGTCGATGTCCCGTCCGGTGTGCCGAGCGACGAGACGAGCCGGTTCGACGGTCACGCGATCGAAGCCGATCAGACGTTGACGTTACATGGTTATAAGCGTAGTGCGTTCTTGAATCAAACCGCACCGTTTTACGGGAAAGTCGAACGAATCGACATCGGATTGCCTGAGACGTCGAACTGGCGCGTATTGACGGAGGCCGATTTTGACCGCGGTCTGCTATCCCGTGATCCATATGGCCATAAATCGACTTACGGTCACGGCCAGCTCGTCGGCGGGAGCCGCCACTTGATCGGGGCACCGTTTTTAGCGGCTCAGGCTGCCCTTCGGAGCGGACTCGGGCTGCTCGACTTGGCGGTGCCGGCTGAGGCGATGGCACTGGCCGCAACGTTACCGGAGGCGATGTTTTACGAGATTGACGCCATACCGGACGCGCGGTATGCGGCGACGGCGATCGGTCCGGGCATGGTCGAGGATGAACGGTTGACGAACGCTTGGCAAGCGGTCAAGAAACGGACGACGCCGATCATCGTCGATGCCGGTGCGCTGACGAAGGAACACTTACAGGCGTCGGGCCCATTGACGCTCACCCCGCATCCCGGTGAACTTGCCCGGTTGACGGGACAGACGGTCGAGATGATCGAGGCAGACCGGTTTAAGGCCGCATCAGACTTTGCGAGGCAACATGGGGTTCATCTCATTCTAAAAGGGACGTACACGTTGATCGTTTCGCCAGACGGGACTGGTGCCGTCAACACGGTCGCAGCACCGGCACTCTCGAAAGGCGGGAGTGGTGACGTCCTGACCGGCATGCTGCTCGCGCTCTGGGCCCGGAGTGCGCGGATCGAGCCGGAGCAGCCCCCGAACGAACAAGCCGTCCTATGGCACGCGTTAGCCGCTAGGTCGGCGAGTGAACGGATTCATCCGGCAAGCGTTCTCGCGAGCGATGTCATCGAGGCGATCGGACGGGTATAGAAAAGAGGAATCCAGCGGCGGATTCCTCTTTTTTATAGGGTAATGATGGATTTTGTAGTCTCGAAGCGGTCGACGAGATGGAGTGCCTCGTTCCAAGACGTGATGCGTTTCACCCCGTCCGGTAACGGTCGACGATTATACGGGGCATCGAACAAGAGCACTGGAATCAATGTCTGTTCATGGATCGAGATGGCATTCTCATAGCGGTCCTCCATGAACAAGTCGAGCGCGAGATCTTTGACGACGCCGACTTTGTCGTGACTGCCTGTCATAATCAATGAGTCGAGCGGCAGTTCGTACTGTTTGATCCAGTCCTCGGTGACAGAGCGAACGGCCTCGCTGCGCGCCGTCACGTAGTGAAGTTGGTGCGTTTTCCGAATGTGCCAGAGCACTTCGTTCACTTCAGAGTGAGGTAGTGAACGCCGATAGATGGCTTCTTCATGACCGTGTTCGATCATGAACGTCCAAAAATCATGTTGCGTCATATTCGTGTACGTATGGAGCTCGTATTCGGTCGCCTGATGATAATCGATGGCGTAACCGAGCATGTCGTTCATATAGTGAAAGCAACTTTGCGGATCCGTGACGGTTCCGTCTAAATCTATCCCAATGTGCATCTTGATTCCTCCTTGCCATAACACTCATTGTATCAAAAGCCCGCTCGGTTGCAACCGAGCGGGCGAGAGATTAGTTAGATTGGTTGGCAAGTTGTTGTTCTTCAAGCTCACGCGCGGCAAGTTTCTCGGCGACGATGGCGTCGATTTCTTTCTTCAACTCTTCGACCATCGTTGCTTCCGGTACTTTACGGATGATTTTCCCGTGACGGAAGAGCAGGCCTTCGTTACGGGCACCGGCGATGCCGATGTCCGCCTCACGTGCTTCACCTGGTCCGTTGACCGCGCAGCCGAGGACGGCGACTTTGATGTTGACGTTAATGTTTTGGATGTACTCTTCAACTTCTTTCGCAATCGAGATCAAATCGATTTCGATGCGGCCGCATGTCGGGCAAGAGATGAGCGTCGCGGCGTTAGCGGCTAGGCCAAACGACTTGAGCACTTCTTTGGCGACTTTGATCTCTTCGACAGGGTCGTCAGACAGCGACACACGTACCGTCGAGCCGATCCCGAGTGAGAGGATCGCACCGAGTCCGGCCGCTGATTTGAGTGATCCTGAGAACAGTGGTCCTGATTCAGTGATCCCGACGTGGAGCGGGTAGTCGAACGTCTTCGCGGCGAGCGTGTACGCCTCGAGGGCAAGGTTCACGTCAGACGCTTTGAGCGAAATGATCGTGTTGTAAAAACCGAGGTCCTCTAAAATCTTGACGTGATGCATCGCACTTTCGACCATGCCTTGGGCTGTCGGATATCCGTATTTTTCGAGGAATTGCTTCTCGAGCGATCCGGCGTTGACACCGATGCGGATCGGGATGCCTTTCGCTTTAGCGGCGTTAACGACCGCTTCGACTTTCTCACGGCGACCGATGTTACCAGGGTTGATCCGAATCTTGTCGACACCGCTTTCGATGGCTTTCAACGCCAATTTGTAGTCGAAGTGAATATCGACAACGAGCGGGATGTTGATGCGACTCTTGATTTCAGCGAGCGCGTCGGCCGCTCGCTCATCTGGACAAGCGACGCGGACGATTTGGCAGCCCGCTTCTTCAAGACGTAAAATTTCGGCGACAGTCGCTTCGACGTCGTGCGTTTTCGTCGTCGTCATCGACTGAATGACGACTTCATCAGATCCTCCGATGATGACGTTGCCGACACGAATCGGACGAGTTAATGAACGGTGTAAAATTTCTGACATATACGTAATCTCCTTCTTTTGGAAAGGTTCCAATCGATTTAGATGGTTGGTTTCTTTCTTATCATAACGAAATGTTTGTGAAAAAGCACCCGGCAAGCGCTCCTGAGATGTGCTCTTTACAAAGCCTAACGTTATCTTAACAGAGGCTTCATAATTTTCCACCGTCTCAAGACCGATATATCGGACGAATAGTAACTTGAGAAAGGTGAGGATTAGATGTGTTAACGCGATTGCAACAGCTGTGGAAGCAGCGACGTCCCGACGGCGTCAAAATTGAGCGACGTCTCCAATGGACGCTGATGCCGCTTGTCGTCATCCTGTTTTTGACGACGTTCGGTTGGTTCGCCCTGAAAGCGGAACACCTGTTGACAGCTGAAGTCGAGAAGCGCTTACTCCGAGAAGCGACAGTCATGCGCGAGACGGTCAAAACGACGTACGGGGCATACCTATCAAATGAAAAAGGGTTGGTACGCTCATTGAAGTCGACGTACATGCAACAGGCGTCAATTTTATCAGCGGACGGACTCGAGGCCGGTCAGTACTTGATTCGAGACGAGCAAGTCGAGCAATTGACAGGAAAAAAAGCGAGCAAGCAGCTTGAAGACAAATTTAATGAAGTGACAGTGAACGAACTCGCAGTCATTGAACGAGACGATTTCTTTTTAGCAGCGGTTCCGATCCCAGAACTACAAGCTCATTACGTATTGGCTGTCACGAGACAATCGGTACTTGGCTCGATGTGGGAACTTCGACAGGCGCTTTTCGCTGTGATCATCATAGCGATGGGAATCATTATCTATTTATTTTCTCGGATGATTCGTCGCGAAGTCAGACCGTTATCGCAGTTTGCGACGCGACTGCGTGAGGCGGTAGAGACGCGTGCTTTTAAAGAAGTAGACTTAGGAGCCAAGTCGTTCGAGATCCGTAGTTTAGAGCGTGAGTACAATACGTTCATCGGTCTGTGGAAAAAGTCGTTGCTGACGATGGACGAGACGTCTTTGGCGTTTGAGACGAGCTTGCCGACGTTCATGCGGCAACTTGCATCAAATGAACAACAAGTTGTCGCTTTTAAAGAAGTCGCAAGTACGGTCGAACAGACGAGTCGATCGTATCAGGCGTTTACGAGTGAATCGACGCATCGCTTCACGGACATTGCGGCCCATGTCGCGGCACTCAAACAAGATATTTCGGCTGTCGACTTGAGAGCGGTAGCGCTGCAACAAACGATTTCGAGCGAAATCGCCTCGTTTGCTTCGGTCAGAGGCGTGAGCGAGCAGTTCAAAGAGAAGGCGGGCGGTATCCAAGAGCGTTTACGCGACAGCGCGGAAACGTCAGAACGAGCCGACGAAGCGCTACAGACGATTTTATCGGTCGCGGCAGCCACGAAGATGTTGGCATTGAACGCCTCAATCGAAGCGGCTCGCGCCGGGGAACACGGAAAAGGGTTTGCTGTCGTCGCTCATGAAGTCGGTCAGCTAGCGAAAGTGACGAATGAATCTTCGATACTTGCCGTTGCGGCAATCGGACAAATCAAATCCGAACGGGAAGAGATTTTTAGCGATATGATTCGCTTCGGCGACGATATCCTTCATTTAGGTGAGACGTTGGACCGAGTTGAGGCAGGGATTGCGAGAATCAATCACGAAGTGCGCGACCAGATGGCTGAGTTCCAATCGATCACGGATCAGACGGCCGCGACGGGAAGTCAGTTGCTCCACATGGCGGAAGCGAACGAACAACTGAAAGAAATCGGCTTGACGCTCGAGCGGAAGTTGAACGAATTGTACGAAGGGGTCGAAGTATGGACGGACGTTCAAGCAACGTTACAAGCAGCCGGGACAGACCTCGGTCATCAAAGTCGACGGCTGCAGGAAGTACTTACTGAACTTGCACCGAAGACGTGATAAAAATCGGGACAGCGCGTATTAGCGCCGTCCCGATTTTTTTTGTTTAAGCGGAATTTGGAATAGCGGGACGGTCAAGAAGACGATCGTGACGACAAAGCCGAGCCAAAGAAGTGCGGGCATAAAGTGATACAAGGCGACGAGCACGAGCGTCGGCACGAGTGTCATCGCGACCGCGTAAGGCCAAGCTTGCCGATACGGCCACGGTTTCTTCATTCGAAGTCTCGTCACGAGTTGAACGAACAAGGCGGCGACGGCGACCCAAGTCATATAGAAGAAGAAGATGGCGAACCCGTGTAAAAACAACCACATCGGTGCGAAAAAATCGGGTCGCAAGACGAGGTAATCTAAAACAGTCGCGACGATTGTAAAGACGAGGCTCGCCAACATATAAGTGTGCAGCGGAGCCAGACGAAGCCGTAGCGTTTGCTTCGTAGGTAGCAGGCTATGGCGGATAAACATTGATGTCGTTTTAAGCATACAGACAAAACCCCATTCTGTTATAGTACAAATCATCTAAAATACATAAAAATAAGACAACTATTTAATAAAACCTTAACATTAAACGTGTTTACATCAACTCAGGGAAGAAGGCATAATGAGTAAGGCAATAAGAACCAATTAAACACAACCAATTCACAATCAAAAGGGGTACAAAAATCGTGGAATACAATTTGCAAGAAATGTTATTCATGTTTTTTGGAGGATTAGGGATCTTCCTATTCGGTATCAAATCGATGGGAGACGGCCTTCAAAAGTCTGCAGGAGATCGACTCCGCGACATCCTTGATAAGTATACAACGAATCCATTCCTCGGAGTACTAGCCGGGATCATCGTTACGATTCTTCTTCAGACGTCTACAGGTACGACAGTTATCACGGTCGGTCTTGTCAGTGCCGGTTTCATGACGCTCCGTCAAGCGATCGGGGTCATCATGGGTGCGAACATCGGGACAACGGTGACAGCGTTCATCATCGGAATTGATATCGGTGAGTATGCGCTCCCGATGATTGCCGTCGGTTCTGCACTGTTGTTCTTCTTTAAAAAAGAGAAGTTTCAACATATGGGTCAAATCATCTTTGGCGCCGGAGCTCTCTTCTACGGTCTTGAACTTATGGGAGACGGCATGCGTCCGCTCCGTACGAGCGAGTACTTCTTCGAACTCACACAATCGATGAGTCAAAACCCGATCCTCGGAGTTGTCGTCGGTACGGTGTTCACGTTGATCGTTCAATCGTCATCAGCGACGATCGGTGTCCTCCAGGAACTATACGCTGGTGGTTCGATCGACTTGAAGGCCGCTCTACCGGTCTTGTTCGGTGATAACATTGGGACGACAATCACAGCGGTTCTCGCTGCACTCGGTGCGTCAGTCGCGGCTCGTCGCGCAGCTGCGGCCCACGTCATCTTTAACTTGGTCGGGACGGCCATGTTCTTGATTATCTTACCGCTCTTTACGCAATACATTTTCTGGATTACAAATTTCCTTAACATTGAGGCGAAGATGCAAATCGCCTTCGCCCACGGTACGTTCAACGTCGCCAACACATTGATCCAGTTCTGGTTCATCGGGACAATTGCCTGGGTCGTGACGAAACTTGTACCAGGCGAAGATTCAATCGTTGATACGAAAGCGCAACACTTGGACCCAATCTTCATTCAACAGTCGCCTTCAATCGCGGTCGAACAAGCTAAATATGAAGTCATCCGCATGGGTGATTTCGCGAAGCTTGGTCTTGATGAGGCACGTTCTTATATGGAGACTGGTGACAAGAAGCACGCGGAAAAATCAGCGCACATTGAAGATGCGTTAAACTCGCTGAACTCTAAAATTACGGATTATCTTGTTCAACTCGCGGCCGTCGATTTGACGGAGCACGAATCACAACAACATAAGACACTCATGCATGCCATCAACGATATCGAGCGAATCGGTGACCACGTTGAGAACATCATCGAGTTGATCGACTATAAGACGGCGACACGCATCACGCTCTCGCCGGGAGCTCAAAAAGAATTGACGGAAATGTATGATCTGACACGGGCCACACTCGAGAAGTCACTCCAAACGCTCGCGAGCGGTGACATGGTCGAGGCGCGTCAAGTCATCGAGATGGAAGCGAAACTCGACATGCTCGAGCGCCAGTTCCGCAAAAATCATGTCGTTCGTTTGAACACAGGTGAATGTGACGGCCAAGCTGGTATGTTCTTCGTCGATATGCTCTCGAACCTTGAGCGGATCGGTGACCATGCGATGAACATAACGGAAATCACACTCGAAGACGCAACGAACGAAGTATCGGTCTAACGTTTCGAAAAAGTTCTGCTACTTAAGTTATAAGTAGTAGGACTTTTTTTCGTACATATGACTTTTCATTGACAGTGGCGGCTTCATTCAGTATATTATTACTGTATAACAACGTGGCGGTGTAGCTCAGCTGGCTAGAGCGTACGGTTCATACCCGTGAGGTCGTGGGTTCGACTCCCTCCGCCGCTACCAATAAGGACCCTTAGCTCAGCTGGTTAGAGCAGACGGCTCATAACCGTCCGGTCGTAGGTTCAAGTCCTACAGGGTCCATCAAAGACAGCTTTCTGATGAAAGCTGTCTTTTTATTTACATTTTTGTTTTCAAAAGTGAAGACGTGGGTAAATATTCGTTAGCATTTTATTTTTGAAAAATATGAAACGAGGCGAAGTAAGATGGAACGAAATCATACGATGATGCAATTTTTTGAATGGCACGTCCCGGCTGACCAAAAGCATTGGAAGCGATTGAAAGAACGTGCTTCTAAGTTGAAAAAAGCAGGAATCACCGCACTTTGGTTGCCACCTGTCACAAAAGGTCAAAATGATGAGGATACGGGATATGGTGTCTATGATTTGTATGATTTAGGCGAGTTTGATCAAAAAGGGACCATCGCTACAAAATATGGGACGAAGCAAGAGCTGCTTGAGGCGACGAAACACGCCCAAGAGCTCGGGATGCAAGTATATATGGACGTCGTGTTGAACCATAAAGCTGGAGCCGACGCAACCGAGAAGTTCGACGTGTTAGAAGTCGACTCGGAAGACCGGACGAAAGTGTTGTCGGAAGAACCGTTTGAGATCGAAGGGTGGACGAAGTTTGATTATAAAGAACGAAACGATAAGTACTCGTCGTTCAAATGGAACTTCCATCATTTCAACGGCACGGACTATGACGCGGCGAGCGAGCATAGGGGTATCTTCTTCATCTTAGGCGATAACAAAAAATGGAATGACAACGTCGATAGTGAGTTCGGCGTATACGATTATCTGATGTTCGCGAACATTGACTATCATCATCCGGAAGTCCAGGAAGAAGTGTTAAGTTGGGGCAAGTGGTTCATCGAAGAGACGAAATGTGACGGCTTCCGTCTCGATGCGATCAAACATATCAACTATGATTTCGTCAAAGAGTTCAGCCAAACGATGAAAGATGAAAAAGGTGAGAACTTTTACTTGGTCGGTGAGTTTTGGAAGTCAGAGCTCGAAGATTGCCGCGCCTTTTTAGACAACATCGACTACCACGTCGATTTGTTCGACGTGCCGCTCCACTACAATTTGCAACGTGCCTCGATCGAAGGCGCATCGTTCGATTTGCGGACGATTTTTGACGACACGCTCGTCCAGTCCCACCCGTTTCACTCGGTCACGTTCGTCGACAACCATGACTCACAGCCGGCCGAGGCGCTTGAATCATGGGTCGAAGATTGGTTCAAACAAAGTGCTTACGGTCTGATCTTGCTTCGCCGAGACGGTTATCCGTGCGTCTTCTACGGGGATTACTACGGCATCAACGGGCCCCACCCGACTGAAGGGAAGAAACAGGCCATCGATCCGCTTCTGTACGCACGTCGCGAAAAAGCATACGGGCAGCAAGATGATTACTTCGATAACGAGAACGTGATCGGCTGGGTCCGACACGGTAGCGAGGACATCGAGCGCTCAGGTTGTGCCGTCATCATCTCGAATAACGAGGAGGCGGAGAAACGGATGTACGTCGGGGAATATCGTGCCGGGGAGAAATGGGTCGACTTGACGCAGACGATCGATGAAATCATCGAGATTGACGAAGATGGAAAAGGGGTATTTAAAGTAGCGGCAGGATCGATCTCGGTCTGGGCGTTGCCGGACGAAGAGGTGGAATAAGCCTTTACAATTGAGTAAGCCGTCACAAATCTGTTACATTTAAAGCGAACGTTGTTCAAACCAATTTAAAGGGGGATTTTAGTTATGGCTAAATTTGAATTACCACAACTTGATTACGCATACGATGCACTCGAACCACACATTGACGCACGCACGATGGAAATCCACCATTCGAAACACCACAACGCTTACGTCACGAACGTGAACAATGCACTCGAAGGAAAAGATGTAGAGTACTCTTCACTTGAAGACTTGCTCCAAAAACTCGATTCGCTTCCTGCTGACATTCAGACAGCTGTTCGTAACAACGGCGGCGGCCATTGGAACCACTCGTTCTTCTGGAAGTTGTTGAAGAAAAACGAGAACGGGACACCAACGGGCGAACTCGCAACGGCGATCGACGAAGCGTTCGGCAGCTTTGACGCGTTTAAAGATGAGTTCACGAAAGCCGCTACAACTCGTTTCGGTTCAGGTTGGGCTTGGCTCGTCGTCAAAGGCGGCAAGCTCGAAGTCACGTCGACACCGAACCAAGATTCACCGATCATGGAAGGCATCACGCCGATCCTCGGACTCGATGTTTGGGAGCACGCGTACTACTTGAACTATCAAAACCGTCGCCCGGACTACATCCAAGCGTTCTTCCACGTCATCGACTGGGATTACGTCGCGAAGCTTTACGCTGACGCCAAATAATGACACGATCCCGAGATTCGGTTGAATCTCGGGATTTTTTCTACATTTCATTAATTTGTAAACAAATTATGATATAGTGAAAATCGAGTCTGAAAATAGAAATACAGAAAAGTATAATATAGAAGCAACTGAATGTGGAAGGAGATAACTGAATTGGCTAGACACCGTGTGAAAGTGCCGAAAAAACGGCGTAACCACCTTCCGTTACGGTTAAATTTATTGTTCTTTATCGTCTTCATCTTGTTTGCGACGTTGATTTTTCGGTTAGGCGTCGTCCAAATCGTCAACGGAGAGTTGATCGCCCGAGAAGTTCAAAAGACCGAGTCGAGCAAGATCAAGTACGAGGTGCCTCGCGGCAAAATCTACGATCGGAACGGGCAAGTGTTGGCCGACACGATCTCGAACTATTCGGTCATGTACCGTCGCTCCCAAGTGACGAAAACGGAGGAGCGTCTCGATGTTGCGGTCAAACTTGCTAAGATCGTCGACATTCCGGAGAAAGACCGCAAAGTGACCGAACGGGACCGCAAGGACTATTGGATCGCCATCGATCCCGAGCGCTCGCAAGAACGAGTTCAATCGCTTCTCGCCGAGCTGCCGGAAGAAGAGCGGGCCGCCTTGTCGAACCAAGCAGTCGATCAGTTGCTGCTTGATTCAATCACACAAGCAGAGATCACGTTCGATGATGCGACCGAAGAGATCATCGCCATCAAACATAATATGGAGAGCGGGTACGCGTTAGACCCACAAGTCATCAAGATCGGCGCGTCGCCGAAAGAGATGGCTTTGATCGAAGAAAACTTGGAGCTGTTGCCAGGCGTCAGCGTCGAACCGTATTACCAGCGGGCTTATCCGTTCGGTGAAACGTTCCAAAGTTTCCTCGGAAGCTATCGTCAAATCCCGGCCGAGCAACGGGCCTCGTATCAAGCGAAAGGCTACGGGTTGAACGATCGGGTCGGGACGTCTTATCTCGAGCAGCAATATGAAGATATTTTACGCGGGACCCCGGCCTATGACGTTTTCACGACGTATAAAGGTCAACCGGTCGGTGAGCCTACGCGCGTGAGCGGTAATCCCGGAAAAGACATCATCTTGTCGACGGATATCGAATTCCAAAAAGAAGTCGATGAGATCTTGAAGAAGGCGATCCGTGCCGGGCGTTCGGGGAGTCCGCACTTCGACCGGGCTTTCGTTGTCGTCATGAATCCGAAGACGGGCGAGCTGCTCGCTTTGTCTGGCCAAGAGTTAGATCTTGAGACGAACGAGTTTAAAGACGTCTCGACAGGAACCGTGCTCCGGGCGAGCCAAATCGGCTCGACGATCAAAGGGGCGACCGTCGCGTTCGGACTTGAAGAAGAAGTCATCAAGCCGGGCGAATACATTTACGACGCGCCGATCCGCATCGGGTCTTCGCTCAAATCGTCTTACCGGAACATGGGGAACATCAACGACCTCGATGCGCTTGCCATGTCGTCGAACATTTACATGTTCCAGATCGCGCTCAGGCTCGCCGATTATTACTCGACCGGCCAAATCGTCGGTGACAACGTCACTGAGGCGTTCAATACGATGGAGCACTACTATAAACAGTTCGGACTCGGGATCGAGACGGGCATCGATCTTCCTTACGAATCAATCGGTTTCCGGAGCGTACCCGACCGCGTCACACTGTTGATGGATATGTCGATCGGTCAGTTCATCTCGTACACGCCGATCCAACTCGCGCAATATACGTCGACGCTTGCCAACGGCGGATATCGGGTGCAGCCGCATCTGTTAAAAGAGATCATTGAACCGGGATCGCTCGATGAGATGAACAAACAAGTCGTCAGCACGTTCCAGCCGAAAGCGCTGAACAAAGTCGACATCCGCGACGAGTTCATCCAGCGTTCGCGTCAAGGCTTCCGTCAAGGGGTCGAGAGCGGGACGTCACGGATTCTCCAACAGACGGGAGTGACGGCGGCCGGTAAGACCGGGACCGCGCAAGCGATCGCGGAAGGGCCGGACGGTCAAGCGAAGCGAAACGATAAAGGTGAGCCGATCAAGACGCTCAACTCGAACCACGTCGGCTGGGCTCCGTATGACGATCCAGAGATCGCGTGGGCGATCATCATGCCAGGTCTTGAGGCGGAAGGCGTCAACACGCGCGTCGCCCATGACATCATGAAAGTATATTTTGATTTAGAAGACGTCCAAGCGCAGCTCCAGTAAAGAAGTCACTTCGGTGGCTTTTTTTATCTTTACAATTCTTTTACGTTCCGTTTATTTATCGTTAATAGTAGTTTATTAGGATGTTAATTGTAGGACGAAACAACAGATCCACAACACAAATCAAAGCAAACTCAAGGAGGACGTCAGAAATGTCTTGGATGAAAAAATCAGCTTTACTCGCTTCAATCACTTCGGTGGCCATCGTCGGTGCCGCGTGTGGAAACAATGAAGAAGAAAACGGTGGAGCCGAAGGGGACGCACTTTCAGGTAAAGTCGTCATGGACGGTTCGTCTACCGTATTCCCAATCATGGAAGCGGTCGCTGAAGAGTATTCAGCTGAACAGCCAGACGTTGAAGTAACGGTCGGTGTATCTGGAACGGGCGGCGGCTTCAAACGTTTCGTGACCGGGGAGACAGACTTCTCGAACGCATCACGTGAAATCAAAGAAGAAGAAGCAGCCGAAGCTGAAGCGAACGGCGTCGAGTACACAGAAATCGCGGTCGCGCTTGACGGATTGGCAATTGTCGTCAACCCTGAGAACGATTGGGCCGATGATATCACGATGGATGAGCTTAACATGATGTGGACAGATATGAACGTGAAGACATGGAAAGACGTCCGCTCGGACTGGCCGGATGAAGAGATCTCATTCTTCTCACCTGGTAAAGACTCAGGTACGTTCGATTACTTCAACGAAGCAGTTCTCGAAGATACAGACGTTCGCCAAGATGCACAGTTGTCAGAAGACGACAACGTCCTCGTAACAGGAGTTGCCGGAACGAAAAACGCGATCGGTTTCTTCGGATACGCGTACTACATTGAAAACGAAGGCACGTTGAAATCGTTGAAAGTAAACGGCGTCGAGCCGACAGCTGAGAACGTGACATCGTTCGAATACCCACTGTCACGTCCAATCTACACGTACGTGAACAACGCATCGATGCAAGAAAAGCCGCAAGTTGTAAACTTCGCACGCTTTATGAACGAAAATGCCGGAGCACTTGCTGAAGAAGTCGGCTATGTCGCGATGGAGCAGGCAAGTTACGATGAGAACGCTAAACTGATTGATGAACTCGCTGGTGAATAAATAGAGCAAATGGCAGAAGGTGAGAGATTCTCTCGCCTTCTCGCCATGCTTTCTAGTATGAAGAGGTAGGGAGCGATAAACGAGATGAACGAATCAAAAAATGAGTTCTCGATTCGAGAGATGATTAACGCGAATAAGCAAAAAAAATATAGTACGACGAACGTGTTTGACAAAATCATGCCGTTCTTATTATTCTTGAGCGCATTTGTCTCGGTCGTCACGACGATCGGGATTGCTTTGACGCTCGGCTTCGAACTGTTCAAGTTCTTTGAAAAAGTCCCGGTACGCGACTTCCTAGGCTCGACCGAATGGTACCCGCTCAGTGCGGACCCGAGTTTCGGTGTTTGGGCGCTCGTCATGGGCACACTCCAAATCACGCTCATCGCGATGATCGTGGCAGTGCCGCTCGGACTCGCATCGGCCATTTATTTGAGCGAGTACGCGTCTGAACGGGCCCGGACGATTCTCAAGCCGATCCTTGAAGTCCTCGCCGGTGTTCCGACGATCGTCTTCGGGTTCTTCGCCTTGTCATTCGTCACACCGATCTTGCAGTCGCTCATTCCAGGGTTGAAGATCTATAACGCCCTCAGTCCAGGGATCGTCGTCGGCATCATGATCATCCCGATGATCGCGTCGATTTCGGAAGACGCGATGAGTGCCGTTCCGAAAAAGATTCGTGACGGGGCACTCGGCCTCGGTGCGACACGTCTAGAAGTCGCCCTCAAAGTCGTCATGCCAGCCGCGCTCTCCGGAATCATCGCTTCGATCGTCCTCGGGATGAGTCGAGCGATCGGTGAGACGATGATCGTCACGATCGCGGGTGGGTCGCAACCGAACTTCGAGTTCAACCCGCTCGACTCGATCCAAACGATGACGGCGTATATCGTCCAAATCGCCAAAGGTGACGCCGGTTACGGGACAATCGAATACTATAGTATCTATGCGGTCGGTGCGCTTCTATTCATCTTTACGCTCGTGATGAACTTGTTCGCGAACTGGGTGACGCGCCGCTTCAGAGAGGAGTACTAATATGGCTTTGCCGAACAGTGAGTTCAAGAATACGAAGAACTATATTGACCATGAGACCGTATCGCGACGGATTAAAAGTCGCCTACGATTGAACGAAATCTTTAAATACATCTTTTTAGCGGGGCTCATCTTCGCCTTGCTCGTCCTATCGACGCTTATTTATGACGTGATCTCAAAAGGTGGCGGCTGGGTCAATCTCGACTTCCTCCGCAACTTCCCGTCACGCCGCGCCGAACAGGCCGGTCTTTATCCGGCTTTGATCGGGACGCTTTGGCTCATGATGCTAATCGTGCCGATGGTGTTTATCGTCGGTGTCGGTGCCGCGATTTACTTGGAAGAGTACGCACCGAAAAACCGGCTCACGTCGTTTATCGAAGTGAACATCTCGAACTTGGCGGGTGTCCCGTCGATCGTGTTCGGTTTGCTCGGATTGACGTTCTTCGTCCGGACGGCCGGACTTGGCAGCTCGGTCATGACGGGGGCGCTGACGCTCGGTCTGATGAGTTTGCCGATTGTCATCGTCGCGTCACAAGAAGCGTTACGGTCTGTTAAGATGGAGCTGCGTCATGCGTCGCTCGCAATGGGTGCCTCGAAATGGCAGACGACGTTCAACGTCGTGTTACCGTCAGCCATTCCAGGGATCATCACAGGGATCATCTTGGCCGTATCCCGGGCCATCGGCGAGACGGCACCGCTCATCATGATCGGGGCGGCGACGTTCATCTCGACGACACCGAACAATGTGTTTTCAGACTTCACAGCACTCCCGATTCAAATTTACAGCTGGACGAGCCGTCCGCAAGCTGAATTCCAAAACATTGCCGCTGCCGGCATCATCGTCTTGATGACACTGCTCATCACGATGAACTCGGCCGCAATCTATATCCGCAACAAGTATACAAATCGACATTAAGTCGCAGCAGTAAACGAGGAGGACTCTCGAGATGATGAAACAAACAGAGCTTAAAGGAGATCATAACGTGAATACAACGACGACCCAACCGACCGAGACCGTGATGCAAAAAGACAGTGCTTATGTCGTGAACAATTTGAACTTATGGTACGGCGACGATCAAGCATTGATCGACGTCAATCTCGACATTAAGAAAAACGAAGTGACGGCCATCATCGGTCCGTCTGGTTGTGGGAAGTCGACGTTCATCAAGACGTTGAACCGGATGGTCGAACTCGTCCCGACGGTACGGACGAACGGGGAGATTCTTTACCATGGCCGCAACATCTTTGATCGTGACTATAGAGTTGAAGATCTCCGCACGTCGGTCGGGATGGTGTTCCAGCAGCCAAACCCGTTCCCAAAATCCGTGTACGACAACGTCGCGTACGGACCGCGCACGCACGGGATCAAAAATAAAAAAGTGCTCGACGAGATCGTCGAACGCTCACTGCGCGGCGCCGCGATTTGGGAAGAAGTGAAAGATCGCTTGAACGAAAACGCCTACGGTCTCTCAGGTGGTCAGCAACAGCGCCTTTGTATCGCCCGGACACTTGCCATTGAACCAGACGTCATTCTTATGGACGAGCCGACGTCAGCGCTTGACCCAATCTCGACACTTAAAGTCGAAGAGCTCGTCCAAGAGTTGAAAGAGCAATATTCGATCATCATCGTCACGCACAACATGCAACAGGCAGCACGTGTGTCTGACAAGACGGCGTTCTTCTTGAACGGGGAAGTCGTCGAGTTCGACGCAACCGATAAAATCTTCTCGAATCCAACTGACAAGCGGACTGAAGATTACATTTCTGGCCGGTTCGGTTAAGAGGGGGAGATTACTATGGCACAAAATCGCGCGTTTTTTGATGTTAAATTACATGAACTAGAAGAGAAAGTCGTTCGCTTGGCGAACTTGACGATGCGCCAAACGGCGACGGCGATCGAGGTACTCGAGAAACGAGACCTCACGCTCGCCCAGACGGTGATCGACAATGATAACGAACTAGATGACCTCGAACTTGAAATCAACGACCAGGCGATTCTCTTGATTGCCAAACAACAACCGGTCGCGACTGATCTTCGCCGCTTGATCGTGACGATGAAGTCCGCGACCGATCTTGAACGGATCGCGGATTACGCGACGAACATCGCTAAAGCCGTGACGCGAATCGAGCACGTCCCGTACTTGCTTGACATTAAGCCGCTCAAGCAGATGGCCGAACAGTTGATCGATATGCTTGAACTCGCAACCCGGGCCTATCGTAAAGGTGAAGCCAGCCGGGTCCGTGAGTTGAATGAGATGGACAAAGTCATCGATGATCTCAACTTACAGGTGATCAAGCAATATATCGGAAGTCTACCGACGATGACGGTCGGAACGAACGATGTTTATGAGTTTGCAAACATCGCCCGCTATCTCGAGCGGATGGGCGACCATGTGACCAATTTCGGGGAACATTTGATTTTTCTCGAAAAAGGGAAGCATTATGATTTAAATCAGTGATAAAAGTGGTAAAGAACAACAGGTCTGTTGTTCTTTACTTTTTTTTGTGCAGGAATTCACTGAAAAAGAACGAATACGTAGAGCATATGGATTTTTTTTTTGGAAGGGAGCCAGACATAAATGGAAGAAAAAATCGTATCCTTGAAACAACAAGGGCTTACGTTAAAACAGATTGCAGAACAATTAGACATGCCAGTCGGAAAAGTCCAGTACGCATGGCGTAAATGGCGTTCCCAGAACGGTGAGGTCACCAAGCCGACAACCGCTCCTAAAAAATCTTCTAATGAAGGGAAGGATAGAATGAAACGAAACGAGAAAGAAGCTCCAACAGTGGGGCAGGTCGCCTCGACACTCCATCACGAAGAGCCGAAGCAGTCACCGCTCCTTGAAACAGGTCCAGACGGTTTTTGGAAGCTTCCAGACCGCTACGATGTCGACCTCATGCACGCGGTCGTTCAATCCCCGAACGCGGTCTATGTTTTTTGGGAAGTGTCAGACGCTGTGAAAGAGACGCTGACGATGCAGTTCATGCGGCCGTGGGAAGATTTGCCGAAGGCGTTCCGCATCTTAGACATCACCCTGCTCGATTACACATCTGGTCATGCGAACCGGTCTTATACGTTCGAGTTGCCGGAAATGACGAACAGCTGGTTCGTCCGTCCGCTCGACCCGAACACGACGTACGTCTTCGAATTCGGGATTCGGACGATGGAAGGCGAATTTCTTCCGCTCGTCGCCTCGATGCCGATTGATACGCCGCGGAACGAACCGGCAGGAGTCGGACGTTTTGCCGAGCCGGTCAGACGTTGGCAATTCGGTGAAGTCGAGTCACCAGAACTACTCGATACGTTACCAAAATATTCTGCATACCGCTGCGTACGCTGAGGAGGACACACTATGAAACCAGGTTATTTTTCACTCGTCCTACATGCCCATCTTCCGTACGTGAGGCATGAAGAGAAACACCGGCTAGAAGAACGCTGGGTATATGAAGCCATCTCCGAGACATACATCCCGATTCTGTGGCAAGTCGATCGACTTCAACGGCCGCTGCATTGGACGGTCAGTATCTCTCCGCCCGTCATCGAAATGCTCGCCGACCCGCTCGTCCAAGATCGCTACCTCGGGCATTTAGATGAGATGCTTGAACTGATCTCAATCGAACTGGCTGAGGGTCGGAGCGAACAAGAAGTCGAGACGCTTCATTTTTACGAGCGCCGTTATCAAGACTTGAAGAACACGTTCCTCCATTGGGAGAAAAATTTGAACCAAGCGTTCCGTACATATCGTGAGCGAGGCTTCATCGATATGGTCACATGTACGGCGACACACGGTTTCAACCCGCATCTGTTCACCGATCAGGCGGCGCGGGCCGAGATTCGGACCGGATTGAACTGCTTCGAGCGGCATTACGGCTTCCGTCCGACCGGTATTTGGTTACCGGAATGTGCGTATACGCCAGGAGTCGACCGCATCCTCTATGAGGAAGGGATTCGCTACACGTTCGTCGATGAGCACGCGTTGCTCGAGGCCGACCCGACGCCGGACAAAGGCATCGGTGCGCCTGTCTATTCGCCGCACGGAGTCGCTTTGTTCCCACGTGATCAAATTATCTCCGGGAAGATTTGGAGTTCGATGATCGGTTATCCGGGGCATCCGGACTATCGCGAGTTTTATCGCGATCTCGCCTACGATCGGGACTGGGAATACATTCAAGCGTTCATGCATCCGGAAGGCATCCGTTTCGACACAGGTTTGAAAATGCATCGTATCACGGGCGACAGCGACGAAAAAGACTATTACGTCCGCGGATGGGCCGAACATCAAATCGATAATCACGCGACCGATTTCGCCGAGACGCTCGCGGCGCATTTAGAAGCGCACGGTGGACAAACGTTCCCGCCGTTCCTCGTCACGGCACCGTTCGACGCCGAACTGTTCGGCCATTGGTGGTTTGAGGGCCCTGAATTTTTAGGGCAAGTCGCGGAGCGGCTAGAGGCATACGGGATTGAGACGATCACGCCGGCACTCTTCCTCGAGCGTCATTTCCAAGACCTGCAAACAGTACAAGTTTCGATGAACACGTGGGGCCGGAAAGGTTACGGCGATGTTTGGATCAACGAGCGCAACGAATGGATGCTCAGACATTTGCACACGATGGAGACGCAACTCGTCAAAGACGTGGCCGACTATCGGAACACCTCGCCACTCGCCGACCGGGCTTTAAGACAGCTCATTCGTCATTATGTGCTCTCAGTCTCGAGCGATTGGGCGTTTATCTTGGACGGCCAGACGACGGCGCAATACGCCGCCGAACGTTTCCGGGAACATACCCGTCTGTTTGCCGAACTCGAAACGGCGCTCTACGAAGGCAAGCTATCGGATCGCTTGCTAGACGAGCACTACACGGTCTATCCGTTCTTAGACGACGTTGACATTGATATCGATACGTTCCTATCTCCACACGACTATTATGTGACGCAGGAGCGTGGCGAAGAAGGTGAGGTCATTCTCGTCCTCACGCCAGAATATACAGGCAATATCGTGGGCGACCTCGGTCACCGCGTCGTCGCTGAAGTCGAGGCACGAGCGGCTGACGGGGAGACCGTTTACGTCCTCACGCCGCACAGTGAAGGACTGCCTGAATACGAGCGCCACAATCGCGTTCACGTGTACCGGGTCCCGCTCACGAGTCCGTTTCTAGAGCATGTCATGAACCAAATCGCTGCTCAGAACGTCGCCTACGTGAAACTCGTCCAACAGTTACAGACGATGGTCAACTTCAAAGCGGTCCATCATTTCGATTGGATGACGATTCCAGCGGCACGTTCACTTGCGAAGTCACTAGATATTCCGTTATACTCAACTATGTTGTCATTTGAAACGTCCCGCAACCCGCACGGGCACGGTGGCCTGTTCGATGCGATCCATCGCATTGAAAACGGCGTCCTCTCGGAAGCTGATACGGTTTATGTCGGTGAACAGCTCTCGATCGAGGAGCTCGCGACGCGGTATGTGATCGGCGATAACGTAAAAACGTGCCTACCGCTCGACGCGTCACCGTACGGGCAGAAACGTTTGAAAAAGAACGTGAAATAACCTTGCTTTTTCAAAAAAAACTTGGTAGGATAATTGAGTATGCTTAGACTGTAAAGCAAAAGCACTTGATACAACATTAGTAAGATGGGAGTGAAAGATATGCGCGTTAAAATCACACTAGCTTGCACAGAAACAGGCGATCGCACGTACATCACGAAGAAAAACAAACGTAACAACCCAGAGCGCCTCGAATTGCGCAAATACAACCCACGTCTCCGTCGTCACACGCTTTACCGCGAAGTGAAATAATTGAGACCGGCCGTCACTCATGTGGCGGCCTTTTTTTTCGATAGGAGGAATAAAAGATGACGGCTAAACAAGAGCTCCGAAAAGCGGTTCATGTGAATATTCGCGTGCTCACCGATCGTGACGAGCGTGATGAAGCGATCCTACATACCGTGGCGTCACTTCCTGAGTGGCAACAAGCGCATACGGTCGCACTCACATTGTCACTCGACCTTGAAGTGAATACGCGTCCGCTCATCGATACAGCTTTAAAAGCAGGAAAATCGGTGTTAGTGCCGAAAGTAATGGAACAGGGGCTCACGTTCCACGAAATCAGGACGTTCAGCGACCTCGAGCCGGGGGTAATGGGTATTCTCGAGCCGACGACCGCGGAAACCGACCTCGACATCGATGTCTGTATCGTGCCAGGCCGTGTCTTTGACCGTTCTGGATATCGGATCGGTTGGGGCGGGGGTTATTACGACCGTTTCTTAGCGACATATCGCGGTGCTACGATCGCGCTCGCCTACGACGTACAAGTGCTCGAAGAAATACCGATCGAACCACACGACATACCTGTCGAACTGATCGTGACAGAAAGGGAAATGATTCGATGCTCTCAATCGTCCTCGTAACTTGTCTAGTTGCACTGGCCGGATATCTTCTCCGGTCGTTGACGTTCTCTGGAGCGATCTTGACGATCGTGACAGGGGCGGTCATCGGGTTTGGTTTTGGCTGGTTCGGGCTGTACTTGCTCGGTGTGTTCTTTTCGACGTCCTCGCTCGCTTCAAAATATCGCGCCCGCGACAAGGCGTCGGTCGATGACATCGTTGAAAAATCCGGGCCGCGTGATTTCGTGCAAGTGCTTGCGAACGGAGGAATCGCCATGCTCACCGCAATCGGAATGGCGATGACTTCGAACGAGGCGTGGCTATTCGCTTACGTCGTTTCAATCGCGGCGGCGACGAGTGACACGTGGGGGTCGGAGTTCGGCGTCCTCGCATCGCGCCGACCGCGCTCCGTTTTGACATTGCGTGAAGTTGAACCGGGGACGAGCGGTGGGGTGTCACCGTTCGGTACGCTCATGTCCATCGCCGGCGCGACGATCATCGTCTTGGCATCGCTCCCGTTCTTGAACATAACGATGGGCACGCTATTTCTATTGATTGCGCTCGGTCTGAGCGGCAGCGTCGTCGATACGTTACTCGGTGCGACCGTGCAACGAAAGTATCGCTGTCGGACGTGCCGAAAACTGACGGAGAAAAAGCTGCATCACGGCGAAGCGACCGACTATGTATCTGGATGGCGCTTTCTCGGCAACGACGCCGTTAATTTCTTGGCGATCGCCTCCGCGGCGGCGATTGGTTTTCTTGTTTTCGCATAAGGGTAGTACAGAGAATGAGGATGTTTCAAACGAATGTGAATTTTGTCACAATATTGCCAAACTGAAAACGGTTTCTCTTGTATTGACTGTTTGTGAATGATGTTACAATCTAGGTGTAACAGACAAAACAAAAACATGAAACAGATTGTTTGAAGGGTGGAAAAACAACATGGAAACATTAAATCATGCAAAAGTAACACGGGTCGCTCTCGTCGGGGCCGGAGCGGTCGGTGCAAGCTTCGCGTATCAATTGACGACAGCGAGCCTATGTGAAGAACTCGTCATCATCGACATCAACAAGGCGAAGGCAGAAGGCGAAGCGATGGACTTGAACCACGGCGTCTCGTTCGCTTCGTCACCGATGCGCGTATGGGCTGGAGATTACACGGACTGCGGTGCTGCAGATATCGTCGTCATCACGGCCGGAGCTCCTCAAAAACCAGGTGAGACACGTCTCGACCTCGTTGAGAAAAATGCGAAAATCATGAAATCGATGATCACTGAAATCATGGCTTCTGGCTTCGACGGTATCATCATCCTCGCGTCAAACCCGGTCGATATCATGACACACTTGGCTTGGAAATACTCGGGTCTTCCGAAACATCGCGTCTTCGGATCAGGGACTGTACTCGATACGTCACGCCTCCGCTACATGCTAGGTGATTACTTCAACGTCGATCCGCGCAACTGCCACGCTTACATCATGGGTGAGCATGGCGATACCGAGTTCGCGGCGTGGAGCAACGCCCGGATTTACGGCAAATCGGTCGAACAGTTGCTTGAAGAGAACGACGAGTATACGTGGGAAGACCTTGAAGACATCTACGTCAACGTTCGTGACGCTGCGTATCACATCATCGAACGTAAAGGCGCGACGTACTATGCGATCGGTCTCGGCTTGCTTCGTCTCGTCAAAGCGGTGCTCCGTAACGAGAACACGTTGCTCACGGTCGGTGCCTACTTGGACGGAGAGTACGGCTTGAACGATATTCATATCGGTGTGCCGGCAATCATCAACCGCCAAGGCGTGCGTCAAGTCGTCGAAATCGAGTTATCAGAAGAAGAGAAGCAGAAAATGCTCCATTCGGCAGACGTGTTGTTGAAAACGATGAAACCTGTTTTATAATATATTCGCGATATAGACGTAGTCGGCGTATGCCGGCTACGTTTTTTATGTGTTGGCACGGACGGCGGACAGATTCAGAAAGCGCCAACTTTTGTCGTCATGATCGAATTGGATTACAATTAAGACAGAAGGAAAGGAGGGGATTCAGTTGACGCAACCGGGATGTTTTTGGGAAGACATTTACCATGCGGTCGAGGCAGGCGGTCGGGTCGAAGGGATACTCGAGCCTTCGCGCGCGCTGCTATTGTTCGACACGAAAGCTGGAGACCTCTATCACCTGTACATAAAGACGGATAAGGCGTGGGCAAACCATGTCGCGATCGAGATCGAGGCGGTCATGAGCTCGTTCCGACTCGCACGACTCGGGCGTGCGAAGCTTCATGTCCATATATACGGCGACGCGCTCGTCGATGAGGAGCGACTTGAGACGTTGTCGTTCCAAGTCGCGGCCAAGGTGAGACTCGACAGGCACACGTGTGGCGATGAACAAGATGAGACCCGGTTTCGGTCGCTCGCGCTCGCACTCGATAAACAGCGAAAAGCCGAACTGAAGAAGCGATTCTCATTCGGTGAACCGCAACTCGTCTATGCGCTCATGATGTTGACATTTGTCGTCATGTGGCTCGCCGAATCGCTCGGCTCGACGCTCGATCCGAACACGCTCATCCGATTCGGCGCCAAAGTCAATCCGCTCATCGACGATGGCGAATGGTGGCGCCTTGTCACACCGATGTTCCTTCATATCGGCTGGTTTCATTTTGCGATCAACATGTTCGCGCTCTGGTCGCTCGGCCCGCTCGTCGAACGCATGTATGGGTCACCGAGGTTCTTGACGATCTATCTGTTGGCGGGCGTCATCGCGTCGACTGCCTCCTACGCGTTCAGTGAAGCGATTTCGGCAGGCGCGTCCGGTGCATTGTTCGGTCTCGTCGGCGCACTGCTCTATTTCGGACTGCGTGACCGTTCGCTGTTCATGAAGACGCTCGGCCCACCGCTGTTTATTATGTTAGGATTGAACGTAGGGCTCGCCTTCGTCCTCGGTGCCAGCTTGGACCACTCGGCCCATGCCGGGGGCCTCATCGGTGGATTTTTGATGGCGGGCGTGGTCGGATTACCTGATGAAACGACAAAAAAATGGCGCCTGTTGTTCACGGTGCTCGCTATTGGATTGACCGGGACATTATACTGGCTCGGATATAATCGATGACAAAGGAGTAACAACATGATTGATACGTTAAAACGATTAGTAGAGATTCCAAGTCCTTCTGGAATGACGCACGAAGCAGTCAGTTACGTCGAACGAGAGCTCACGGACCTCGGGGTCGAGACGAGCCGATTGACGAAAGGGGCACTTTTAGCCACGTTTCCTGGACAAAGTGGCCCGGCCCGTCTCTTGACCGCCCACGTCGATACGCTCGGTGCGATGGTGAAGGAAGTGTTGCCGAGCGGACGCTTGCGGCTGACGCAAGTCGGCGGTTACGCCTGGACCGCGATCGAGGGAGAGAACTGTCTCGTCCATCGCGAGGCGGGCGAGGCGGTGGACGGGACGATCCTCGTTCATCAATCGAGTGTGCACGTCTATAAAGACACGAACAGTGCCGAGCGGACGGCGACTAACATTGAAGTGCGTCTCGATGCCGACGTTCATACGGCGGACGACGTCCGGGCATTAGGCATCGAAGTCGGGGACTTCATCTCGTTCGATCCCCGTTTCAAGCAGACGGAGACGGGTTATGTTAAGTCACGCCATCTCGATGATAAGGCGTCGGTCGCCATCCTGCTCGATTTGGCGCGTGACTTGGTCAAAGCGGACTTGCCACATACGGTCTACTATTTGATTTCCAACTATGAAGAGGTCGGTTTTGGCGGGAACGCCGGGATCCCGGACGAAGTCGATGAGTATATCGCAGTCGATATGGGCGCGCTCGGGGACGGGCAACACTCGGACGAGTACACGGTATCGATCTGTGCCAAAGATTCCTCAGGTCCGTACGACCTCGAGTTGCGTCGTCAGTTCACGAAGCTTTGCCGCGACCACGACATTCCGTTCAAAGTCGACATTTATCCGTTCTACGGTTCGGACGCATCAGCTGCGATCCGGGCCGGCTATGACGTACGACATGCGCTCGTCGGTCCTGGGATCGAGTCGAGCCACAGCTATGAACGGACGCACCAAACATCGCTCGAGGCGACACGAGCGTTGCTGTATCGCTACGCATTGACCGCGATGGGGGAATAATGATGAGAAACTTTTATGACGTGCAACAGTTTTTAAAATCGTTTGGCACAATTATTTACATCGGAGAGCGTGACGCCGAGATCGGTCTCATGATGATGGAGTTAGACGAATTGAACGCCGGTGGGATGATCGAACAGCGCGAGTATGACACGGCAAAGATTATTTTGACGCATGAACTAAAAAATTCAATAGATTGACAGAAAAACCTCTTGTGCAAATGTTTGCACAAGGGGTTTAATAGTGTAGACTATTGAATGAAAGCGATTTATTTGAGACGAGGAGTGGAATGCATGAAGTGGTTATTAGGAATCGACATCGGCGGGACGACGGTGAAAATGGCCGTCCTAGACATGAACGGGATCATTTCAGACAAGTGGGAGATCAAGACGGACATCCGTGATAATGGGGTACATATCCCGACAGATATCGCCGCCTCGTTTGAAGCGTACCTTCAGCAATCGGGAAAAGTGAAGCATGATTTTGCGGGTGCGGGAATCGGAGCTCCGGGATTCATCAACTTCTCAGAAGGTGTCGTCGAATACTCGCCGAACATCGGATGGAAGAACTTTGAGCTCGTTAGCGAATTCGAGAAAGCGGTCGGATTGCCGGCCGTGCTCGAGAATGACGCGAACGCGGCCGCGCTAGGGGAGATGTGGAAAGGCGCCGGTGAAGGAGCGTCTGAACTGCTCGCAATCACACTCGGTACGGGTGTCGGAGGCGGTGTCATCACGAACGGGAACATCGTCCATGGGGCGGCCGGCATGGCTGGTGAGATCGGACATATCACGGTCGAGCGCGACGAGGCGAAAGCGGTCATGTGTGGATGTGGGCGCAAAGGCTGCATCGAGACGATCGCCTCAGCAACCGGCATCGCCCGTCTCGCTTTACAAAAGCGTAAAGGGAGAACGACGTCATTGAACGAGTTAGGTGAAGTGACGGCTCGCGATGTGTTTGAAGCCTATAAAGCGAAAGACGAGGTCGCGACAGAAGTCGTCGAAGAGATGACGGAATATCTCGGGTTGACGATTTCAAACATCGCCAACACGTTGAACCCTAAAATGATCGTGATCGGCGGCGGCGTTTCAAAAGCGAGACAAGCTTTGCTCGAGCCGCTTGATGAACAATTTAAGCGGTTTGCCCTTGAACGGGTATATACGTCGACGACGTTCAAAATTGCCGAACTCGAGAATGACGCCGGGGTCATCGGCTGCGCTTGGCTGGCACGAAAACATTTTTTGCCGACTAGAGTCTAACCTGTAAAGCACACATGCGATTTCGCATGTGTGCTTTTGACGTACAAAGGGAATTGTAAAGGTATGGTTGATTTTTTGTTAAAAAAGGGGTAAGATTTGGACTTGATACTGGACTGTTACCGTTAGTGAAATAGATAACAAGCCAACTACATGTTATTGAACTTATTCATGGCGCATCCTGCTTGAGGACGTCTTAAAACTGAAAAGAGGAGGAGGCCGTCAGATGAAGTCATCTCAAAGCTTATCGAAGCTGACTATGCGACTGAATGAAACGGTCCGCGCTTCGTTTCAAGAATATCGGTTATTTTGGATATTTAGTTTATTACTTTGGACGAAGACGTACGTAGTTTACCAATTTTTCTTTGACATCCCGATTGAAAACACAGCTCAAGCGTTCATCTTGTTGATCAGTCCGATCAGCTCGACCTTGTTCTTGTTCGCTTTTAGTTTCTTCTTTAAAGGAAATAAGCAAAAGTGGGTGCTGTATACCCTTTATGCGGTCGCCTCGTTCCTGTTGTTCGCGGACGCTGTCTACTACCGCGAGTTTACGGACTATTTGACGATGCCTGTCATTTTGCAACCGTCGAACATGGAGACGCTGTCGACTTCATTCATGTCACTGCTTGAATGGAAAGACTTGATCATTCTTGGGGACGTGCTCGTTTTGCCGTTCGTACTACGGAAGATCAATACGTTGCAAACCGCCGCGTCTCACCGCCGGGCGCTCATCACGTTCGTGGCAGCTGTCGCCGTGTTCTTGTTCAACTTGTCGCTTGCTGAGACGGAACGCCCTGAACTGTTGACGCGTTCGTTCGACCGTGAGCTGCTCGTCAAAAACATCGGGACGTTCAACTTCCACGTCTATGACGCGATGCTTCAAACGAAGACGTCCGCGCAGAAAGCGATGGCCGATGGGTCGGAGTTAGCCAAGATTGAAAAGTATACCCGCCAAAACTATGCGGCGCCGAATCCGGATTTGTTCGGGAAATATAAAGGCAAAAACGTGGTCGTCGTCTCGCTCGAGTCGACACAAAACTTCACGCACAATATGAAAGCGGCGAACGGCGAGTATATCACGCCGAACTTGAACAAGCTGATCGAAGAGTCCCATTACTGGCCAAACTATTACCATACGGTCGGGCAAGGGAAAACGTCAGACGCCGAGTTCGCCCTCGATAATTCGCTGTATGGCCTGCCACGTGGAGCCGTTTACTTCACGAACGCTGATAATGAGTACCAAGCTCTTCCTGAACTGATCAAAGAAGAGAACTATTATTCGGCCGTGTTCCATGCGAACAACAAATCATTTTGGAACCGCGATTTGATGTACAAGAATACCGGTGTCGACATGTTCTATGATGAGAAGAGTTACGACCTTGGGAATCCTGAGGACATGACGGAGTGGGGCTTGTTGGACGATAGTTTCTTTGAACAATCGATTCCGATGCTCGAGGAACTCCCGCAACCGTTCTATGCGAAGTTCATCACGCTCACGAACCATTTCCCGTATACGATGCCGAGCGAGGATTACGAACTCGTGCCGAAATTCGAGACGAACTCGACGACGCTTAACAACTTCCCGCAGGCACTCGCTTACCAAGACTATGCGCTTGGCCTGTTCATCGACCAACTGAAACAGAACGGGATGTGGGAAGATACGATTTTCGTCGTGTACGGTGACCACTACGGCATTTCGACAAACCATAACGACGCGGTGGCCGACTTGCTCGGTAAAGAAGAGTTGACGCCGTATGATGTGGCGAAACTTCAACAAGTGCCGTTCGCCATCCATTTGCCGGGCCAAGAAACAGGCGAAGTCCATGAGACGATCGGAAGTCATATCGACATGAAGTCGACGCTCCTGCACTTGCTCGGCATCGATACGTCGGACTTGGTCGGGTTCGGGAACGACTTGTTCGCTGAAGACCGCAACAGTCGTGCCATCTTCCGAGACGGCACGGTCGTCACGGAAGATTACGTGTGGACGCAATCGATGTGTTACGATGCGACGACTGGAGAAGCGGTTGAAGATACGACACTTTGCGGACCGGTCACGGAAGAAGCCGAAAAAATCCTGCAAATGAACGATGACTTGATCTATTCGGATTTGCTTCGCTTCAAAGAACAAACCGATTAATAATCAAGAGCTAGCGCTGACCGTTAAACGTCAGCGCTTTTTTTGCGGAATAAAAAAAGACGACCGCAGTCGTCTTCGTAGTAAGTCAACATTAACCTGGGATTCCACCGAAAATCAATGTTGCGACGCCGAAGAATCCAAAGACGAGCGCGGTGATTCCGGCAAACGCAAGTGGAAAGAATTGGCGTTTTTTGAATGAACGGGCCATCCCCCAAAGTGCAACAAGTGCTACGATGAGTGAAATCCATCCAAATGGCTCATACAAATGCATGACGAGTTCCCCCTTTATTATACGTCATGAAATTCATAAAAATTTCACTGAAATATCACTATTATTTTATCCGAAATAACACACGCTGTCGAGCAAAGGTTGCCACCGCTACAATTTTGCCACAATATCGTTTAGAATGGTTGTGGAGGTGTTTTAGATGAATATTGTAAAAATCACATCGGGCCTTGCCCAAGAGAACGGATACGTGCTCGAACAAGACGGAACGGTCGTTATCGTCGACCCGGGCACGGACGACCCGAAATTCTTTGAGGTGGTGGAACGTTTCGGCGGATTGAACGCCATTTTGTTGACGCATGCCCACTTTGACCATATCGGCGGAATCGACGCGCTGCGCGATCGCTATCCGGTGCCGGTCTATGTTCATGAAGCCGAGCGGTCATGGCTCGCCGACGGCGAAAAGAACGGGGCGGCGAAATTCCATCTTCCGCACTCGTCGATGCGACCGGCCGAACGGATTTATCAAGGTAAGAAGCTGGAGATTGGTGCGTTTACAATCGAGTTGCACCACACGCCGGGCCACTCACCAGGGAGTGTCACCTTGCACATCCCGAGCGAACGTGTCGCCTTTTGCGGGGACTTGATCTTCAAACAATCGGTCGGCCGGACCGATCTTTTCGGCGGCGACCAATCGACGCTCCTCGGGTCGATCGATCGGATGCGTCAATTATTGCCGGCCGAGACGGTGCTCTATTCAGGTCACGGACCGAAGACGACACTCGAAGCTGAAATTCGTTCAAATCCATTTTTTGAGCGGTGAACATAAAAAAAGATTGTCTCGACGAGAGACAATCTTTTTTTACATTTGGAAGTTACTCCAATACGTGAAGACGACGAAGAAAACAGTCAAATAAGCGCCGAACACGTATACATACGTTTTTTCAGTCAGTTTCAAGTAGCCTAGTGCGACAAAGAAAATTGTTTGAGCTAAAAAGACAAGACCCATTACGACGAAGTCACCAGTATGTTCGCTACTGCTTTGATCTCCACCGAGTGCGCCCACGAAAGCCAGCGCCGCGATCAACCCAGTCCAAAAGCCTAGGACACGGAACATTCTCGCCATGTTAATCCCCCCATACGTACATTATTCCATTCTCATTCACTATTTTACCAACACATTCAGAAAAATGCTATGAAAACGTGTGAATTGAGCAAAATAATCGTGAAAAATATGTGAAATCAAGATGTTGTACAAAGTTGTACAAAAAACCAAAAAAAGTTGTACAAACTATGTACAAAGTACAGGATAGGTTGTATAATCAACTTACAAGCATTGAACGGAACAGGTTGTCAAATAAAAGGAGGCGCTGAAAGTGGCAAGTGAACTTATGTTTTATACGTATCCAAGCTGTACGTCGTGTCGAAAAACGAAAGCGTTTTTACAAGAGCAACAACTTGACGTGAACGAACGCCATATTTTCCGAGACGCTCCGACGGTAGACGAACTCTTGACGCTACTTGCACTTAGCGAAGACGGAGTCGATTCACTCCTAGCAACGAGAAGTCAAGCGTTCAAACAGCTCAACGTTGACGTCGATGAATTGAAACTGAGCGAATTGCTGAAGTTGATGAGCGAAAATCCGAAGCTGTTGAAACGCCCGATTTTGACAGACGGTAAAGAAGTTATTGTCGGCTACGACAAGGCGTCAATCGAGACGTATGCCCGCCGCCATGATTTGACTTCGGTAAACGTTTCATAAGACAAGTCCACTTTCCTAAGAGTGGGCTTTTTTTTATGCTCATTTATGAGGTGGGGACAATGAAACTGGTGATTGATCGATTGATTAAAGCGGCGCGACGGCTCGAGGCGAGCGATGTCCATTTCATGCCAGGCAAAGACGCCGTTATCGTACAGGCGCGTCACGGGACGTCGATCACAAAGCTTGAGACGATACCACGTCCAGACTACGAACGGCTCACATTACATATGAAATATTGGTGTTCATTGGCTGAAACGGATCATCGGGTTCCGCAATCTGGGATATATGATCGGAACGAAGAAATGATCCGGGTCACGTTTTTGCCGTCATTTACTGATGTGCTCATGTCATGGCGTCTGCCGAACGTCTCGTTCCAACTTCAAGAGTTGTTATCTGAAGTGGATGTGTTGCGTTTTCAAGGCATGGCTGAGCTGCGGCACGGCTTGTTTTTAATCGGTGGCGCGACCGGGGCCGGAAAAACGACAGTCCTCTATGCTTTTCTTGAAAGTTTGAAGAACCACCGGATCGTGACGATCGAAAACCCTCCCGAACAGCAATTGACGGGTGTGATCCAGCTCGAGGTGAATGTATTGGCAGGACTGGATCATAAACGTTTGTTGAAAGAAACGTTGCGAGCCGACCCGGATATCATCGTTGTCGGGGAGGTGCGGACGAGTGAAGAATTGCGTGTCGCGCATGATGCGGCACTGAGCGGACATTTGACGATCGCGACGTTTCATACGGCGAGTATCGAAGACGGTGAACGCCGTCTCGAACAGTTGATCGGCAAAATAGAGGTGCCGCGCCATTGGTGTGTGTTGCAGCGGAGAGAGGAGGTGACTTGCTCATGGTCGATGTCCGTTCCAGTAGGGAGCTGAACACGATCCGGCGCTTCCTGCGACTGCAAGCACGAGGGGTCGGGTTGAAAAAGACGTTCGAGACGCTCGAGTTGCATGAGCGGGGGAAGCAAAAACAACTGATTCGTGTGATGCGGCAAAAGCTCGAGAGTGGTCTGGCACTCGCCGACGTGTTCTCTGAACTCGTCACGGATGCCCGCATGCGAGACATGCTTGTCACGGCGGAACGGGGACATCATTTCATTGAAGGTCTAGAACAAGTGCTTGCCTTATCGATGATGCGTCGAGGCCTGCAGCAAGAGTTAAAACAACTGGCGAGGTATCCGCTCGTCATCTTGACGATGCTTTTAGGGCTTGGTGCCATTTATGCGCTGTACATCTTTCCGAAATTGCTCTCGATGGTGCAGGTCGACGATTTAGACGGAATCAGCGCCATCCTCTTGTCACGAGGTTTTTTCCCGGGCTTGTTCGTCGCGCTCATCTTGACGGGCGGCGGGAGCTATTGGGTCGTGAAGCGAGGCCGGTCCGTCCCGATCCAATTCGTCGAGCGGGGAAGACGACTGTATGTCACGTATTTGTTTGTCAGCGAACTGTCCTTACTGAGTGAAGGGCAAATTTCGGTGCGTCACGTCATCGAGCGTCTCTCTTATGGAGAAGGGGAAGTGGCGCAAATCGCCCGGCGCATCCATGACCGGATGTCTGGTGGAATCGAGTTGGAGGCGGCGGCCCGAGAGGAACGTCTGCTCGACCATGAAGTCGTCAGCTTGTTCGGGGTCGGGACGGTGAGTGGAGACCTCGGATTGATTATGGCGTTACATCGAGACTTGATCTTTGAAGAGATGGAACTGTATTGGAAGCAACTGATCGCCAAGACGGAGCCGCTTTTGTACGGCTTCTTGACCGTCATGGTGACGATGATGTTCTATACGATTTATTTGCCGGTCAAACTAATTATGGCCCAACTATGAGGAGGAGAATTATCGTGGCAAAATTCAAATCAGACTGTCAGGCAGAGCAAGGGTTCACACTCGTTGAAATGGCGGCAGTCTTACTAATCATCTCGGTCTTGTTGCTGCTACTCGTCCCGTCTATGTCGGACGGGAAGTCACGGGCGGATAGCGTCAGTTGTGAAGGGAGCGTACGGATTGTCGAATCTGAAATCAATTTATATTATGCGGAACATAAGGCGTATCCAGAATCGCTCGCCGTCATCAAACGTGCTTCGACCGAGAACCCGCTCGAATATAGCTGTCAGTCGATGACGTACACGTACACGCCGAGCACAGGTGCGTTGGCGCTGAAATGAGACAAGGCGGCTATACGCTCGTCGAGATGGCTTGGGTACTCGTCGTCCTGTCGTTACTCCTTTTAGTGGCGACACCTACCGTCCGTTCGATGGACCGACTCGCGCTCATCGACTTCACGGAGGCGCTCGTCCAAGACATCGCCGAGGTCGGTCAGTATCCGTACGTGGCCGCCAATGAAAAATGTGTCCCGCGCTTGAGATGGTATATGAAAGAACGGCGGTATCACATCACGTGCGGGACGACGTCGATCACTTCAGGCATCGTTCCCGACGGTGTCGAGATGAGTCTGCCGACAACGAACGAAATCGTCTTTTCAAAGTCGGCGGCGACGTATGCCGGACAGTGGAAATTTTACACGGGCCAAGTCGCGGTCACGTTGAAGTTCAGGATGGGCACGTATGAGCCGGAGGTGATCCATAGTGGGGGAGGATGAGCAAGGCGTCACGTTTTGGGAAGTTTGTTTAAGTCTAGCCCTCCTGCTCGGATGGGTCGGTGTGATTGCGCCGTTCGTTACGGCGGGTACGGAGCGGGTGGAGCGTCTCGAGGCGACGGTTCGGACTTATGAACGGCTTCAAGGGGAGGTGTTGCTCGATGCGGCCGATCCAAGCGGTGAAGTCGAAATTTGTGAACAAGACATATGTCTGCCGACGCTCTGAGGGTGGCTTCACGTTGCTCGAGATGACGTTCACATTATTGTTGCTCCCCTTGTTCATCGGGCTACTCGTCCACTTTTTAGCGCTCGGGGAGGCGTTTTACGAACAACCGCGCGGTCAAGTGAACACGACACCACAACTCATCGTCCGCAAACTGTTCGACAGTCGTGACTGTCAGGTGCGAGAAGGTAGACTCGTCGGTACGTACGTTCGACCCGATGAGACGACGTGGATGTGGACGCTCAAGCAGATCAATCGGAACTTAGTCATGGTAGGCGAAGAGGGAGGGAACTTGTTATTTATAAGAGGAATCGATGGTTATCGCGTCGAACCGTTAGGAAACGGCTACCGGATTCAGTGGACCGACTCGATCGGTCCGCGGGAGAAGTCCGTGATGTGCATGCGCTCGGGTTCTTCGTCATCTCTACGCTAGTCCTCTTGACGTGGCTATTAGCTGCAGCATTGTTTTGGTATACTGATATCGAACGAAGCACGGAACGTCTGACGCTCGAAATTTTGGCGATTCGCTTCGAATCCCATCTCATGGTCGCCAAACATTCGTGCCAGACAGAAGCAGAGATCATCGTCAAACCGACGGGTACGGTTTTCTGCCGACCGCTCGGGCCAGGTACGACGGAGGTCGAGATCCGGTTGAAGACGGGAGAGAAGCATAAAGAGGTGATTTATTTCGATGACTAGACCGTTTTACATCATCGGGTTTATGGGTACAGGTAAATCAAGCTTAAAACGATATCTTGAAAAATCGAATCATGTCATCGATTTGGATGAAGCGCTCGAACGGCATCTTGGAATGGGTTTACCTGCTTATTTCGCCCGACACGGTGAGAGCGCGTTTCGAGCCGAAGAGACGGCGATGCTTCGAAACGTTCATGCGGACTATATCGTGACAGGTGGCGGAATCGTCGAGCGCTCAGAAAATATCGAATGGATGCGACGGCATGGGCGCATCGTTGCCCTTGAGTTGCCGTTCGAACTGTGTTGGGGGCGTATTAAAGACTCGGACCGTCCGCTCGTGCAACTTGGTAAAAGGAGCGTCGAGGCGCTATACGAGCGCAGGCGTCCGCTTTACGCTTACGCCGATGTGACAATCGACGCCTCATTGAGCTCGGAAGCGATTGCTTGTGAACTAGATCGGTTGAAGGAGGAAGACAGATGATTTGGATTAATCTTGGTATTATCGTGCTCGCACTCGTCGGGCTAGGTGGATACGGATTTTTATTGTATCGGAACAAAATGAAGACCGATCTGCGCCGTGTGAAACGGTTGACGGAACGGTTTACGATTCGAATGAACGTGATTCAAGGCTTGGTCGGTGAGATCAAACAGCACATCGACACGGTCAACGCATCGGTGAAGCAAATGAAGGCTTATTCGGTTAAAGTGAAAGACGAGTCGCTCGAACTGAAACAGGCAACGGTCGGCCTTACGAAGGAAATTAAGCGGACCGCTGGAATCGATCGTTCAGGCGTTTCCACTGAGACTGAAATATGAAATAATGAGGATGAAAACGTTTTCGTTTTCAATCCTCTTTATTTTTGCCCATTTTTGCTAGGCAGCGCGTCAAAAAATTGATAGAGTGGAATAGAAAACGAAATATTTCATCAAATGCATTACTTACGTTCGGGATTGGGGGATATTATGGAGAAGTTAACGTTGAAACGTACGCCTTTGTACGACCTGATTTCTACGAAGGCGAAGATGGTGGATTTTGCGGGGTTTGAGATGCCCATCATGTTCTCGTCAATCAAAGAAGAGCATCAAGCGGTTCGGGAGCGGGTTGGTATGTTCGATGTATCGCACATGGGGGAAATTCGGATTGAAGGTCCGGACGCGTTCGAAAACGTCCAACGTCTTGTGACGAATGACGTCTCGAAGCTGAATATCGGGCAAGCGCAATACAACTTGTTCTGTTTACCTGACGGCGGGGTCGTCGACGACCTGCTCGTCTATCGGCTCGATGAAGACGCGTATTGGCTCGTCGTCAACGCCTCGAATATTGAAAAAGACGCGGCCCACGTCCGTCGATACGTATCAGGGGACGTCACTGTGACCGATGAATCGGATGCGTACGGTCAAATCGCGATCCAAGGTCCGATTGCAGAAACAGTACTCGGACGAATCACGGACTTACCGCTACATGAGATCAAGTTCTTCCGGTTTTTGAGCGGCGACGTTGCCGGTGTGCCAGCAATCATCTCGCGGAGCGGCTATACAGGTGAGGATGGGTTCGAAGTATACGCCCGGGCCGAAGACGTCGCGAAGATTTGGACTGCGCTCGAAGCAGAACAAGTGACGCCGTGCGGGCTCGGTTCACGTGACACGCTCCGTTTTGAAGCTTGTCTGCCGCTGTACGGGCATGAGTTAGACGAGACGGTGACGCCGTTCGAGGCCAACTTGAACTTTGCGGTCAAGCTCGATACCGACTTCGTCGGGAAAGATGCCCTCGTCAAACAAAAAGAAGATATTCCGCGCCGTCTGATCGGCTTGAAGCTGCTCGGCCGCGGGATTGCCCGACAAGGTGCGCCCGTCTTGTTTGACGGCGAGACGATCGGCGTCGTCACGACGGGAACGATGCCGCCAACCGTTAACGAATCGATCGCTTGGGCCCGGATCGATCGCCGGTTTGTCGAACAATCAAACTTCATCGTCGAAGTTCGGGGCAAACAAATAGAAGCCGAACGTGTGCCGACACCGTTCTATAAACGTAAATGATACAGGGGGATTCAGAATGAACAGAATGGAATTTCGTTATTTACCGATGACCGAGCAAGACGAACGCGATATGCTCCAGACGATCGGTGTCGAATCGATCGAAGATTTGCTTGAAGATATCCCGGCCACGCTCCGGGAGACGGCATCGTTATCTGCCATCGGCGCTCCGCTCCCAGAAGTCGATCTCGTCCGCCACATGACGAAGCTTGCCGAGAAGAACCTTCACACGAAATCACATCCGAGTTTTCTAGGAGCCGGCATGTACGACCACTTGTCGCCAAGCGTCATGAACCATATGTTGCTCCGTTCTGAGTTTTACACGGCGTACACGCCGTATCAACCTGAAATTTCACAAGGTGAACTGCAAGCGATGTTCGAGTTCCAGACGATGATTTGTGAACTGACGGGGATGGACGTCGCCAACTCGTCGATGTATGACGGCATTACCGCACTCGCGGAAGCGACGTACCTCGCGAGCGCTCATACGAAGAAGAAACGTGTCATCGTCTCCGGTGCTGTTCACCCGGAAGCGAAAGACGTCATCCGCACATACGCGGATGGACCGGGACTTTCAGTTGAATATACGCATGTTGCGGCCGGCGTGACGGATTTGACGGACGTCGATTTGACGGACGCCTCGTGTCTCGTCGTTCAGTACCCGAACTTCTACGGTCGCGTCGAGGACTTGGCGACGCTCGCGAAAGCGGCCCATGATGCCGGTGCGCTCTTTGTCGTATCGAGTAACCCGCTCGCACTCGGTATTTTAGAGTCTCCTGGTGCGCTCGGTGCCGACATCACGGTCGGGGATGCCCAACCGTTCGGGATCCCACAAAGTTTCGGTGGTCCATCGTGTGGCTACTTCGCCGTCAAAAAGGCGCTCATGCGTAAACTGCCGGGTCGTCTCGTCGGTCAGACGGTCGACGAGGACGGGAAACGCGGCTTCGTCTTGACGCTACAGGCACGAGAGCAGCATATCCGCCGCGATAAAGCGACATCAAACATCTGCTCGAACCAGGCGCTCAACGCGCTCGCCGCCTCGATCACGATGTCCGCGCTCGGGAAATATGGGATTCGTGACATGGCCGTCCGCAACATTCAAACGGCCCACTATATGAAAGAGGCACTGAAGTCGGCCGGTTACCCAATCATCGACGAAGGACCGATGTTCAACGAGTTTGTCGTCGATTTCGGTACCGATGCCGAAACCGTGTCACGCCGCTTGCTTGACAATGGGATCATCGGTGGATTGCCGCTCGGAACGTATGATGCTGATCGTCAAACACAGATGTTGCTATGTGCGACCGAACTGCGCACGAAAGAAGAGATTGACGGATTTATTGAAGTGGTTGGGGGGACGAACTGATGCAACACGAACAAACGCTCATTTTTGAAGTGTCACGTGCCGGACGTACCGGTTACAACTTGCCGACACCGACCGTACCAGAAGTTGATATCGAGGCGCTGTTACCGGCGTCGATGATTCGTCATGAGGTGGCCGAACTGCCGGAAGTGTCGGAACTAGATGTCGTTCGTCACTATACGTCGCTGTCGACGCGGAACCACGGTGTCGATTCCGGCTTCTATCCGCTCGGATCATGTACGATGAAATACAACCCGAAAGTGAACGAAGATATGGCACGTCTGCCTGGGTTCGCCCACATCCACCCGCTCCAACCGATCGAATCGGTGCAAGGGGCGCTCGAGATGATGGTCGACCTTCAAGACCAGCTCGCTGAAATCACGGGGATGGACGAAGTGACGCTCCAACCGGCAGCCGGTGCCCACGGGGAATGGACCGGACTCATGTTGATCAAAGCGTTCCACCAGCATAACGGCGATATGAATCGGACGAAAGTACTCGTCCCAGACTCGGCGCACGGGACAAACCCAGCTTCGGCCGTCGTCGCCGGATTCGAGACGGTCACGGTCAAATCGGATGAGCGGGGACTTGTCGACCTCGCTGACTTAAAAGCGAAAGTCGGAGCCGACACGGCAGCGCTCATGCTCACGAATCCGAACACGCTCGGGTTGTTCGAGGCGGACATTCTTGAAATTTCCAAAGTCGTCCATGAGGCAGGCGGTAAACTGTACTACGACGGGGCCAACTCGAACGCGATTCTAGGGATCGCCCGTCCTGGTGATATGGGCTTTGACGTCGTCCACTTGAACTTGCACAAGACGTTCACAGGACCGCACGGCGGCGGCGGCCCGGGCTCGGGACCGGTCGGCGTCAAGCGCGACTTGATCCCGTACTTGCCGACACCGATCGTAAACAGAGCGGATTCAGGCTTTACGCTCGATTACGATCGCCCGCAGTCGATCGGACGCATCAAACCGTTCTATGGAAACTTCGGCATCAACGTACGCGCCTACAGCTACATTAAGACGATGGGCGCCGAAGGGCTGACGCGCGTCTCACGCGAAGCAGTGTTGAACGCCAACTACATGTTCGCCCGTTTGAAGGACGCGTTCGATGTGCCGTACGACACGTACTGCAAGCACGAATTCGTCTTGTCAGGTAAACGTCAAAAAGCACTCGGTGTCCGTACGCTCGACATCGCCAAACGATTGCTCGACTTCGGATACCATCCGCCGACGATCTACTTCCCGCTCAACGTCGAGGAGTGCATCATGATCGAGCCGACCGAGACGGAATCGAAAGAGACGCTCGACGCGTTCTGTGACGCGATGCTCCAAATCGTCAAAGAGGCAGAAGAGAATCCGGAGATCGTTCAGACGGCGCCGCACACGACGGTCATCAAACGACTCGACGAGACGCTCGCTGCCCGTAAGCCGGTATTGAAGTATGAGCGACGTCAACCATCGTCAATCAACTAAGCCACAACCCGCTCGCAATTCGCGAGCGGGTTTTTGATTTGTGCCAAGATGAGTGGTTGTGACGATTGTATGAACTAAAAAATGTCTTAAATGTGAATAGTTGAATAAGTGTGTGGACTTGAAACTATATAACTAGCAAACTAGTTATATAAAGGAGGTGATGAAGATGGAATGGGCTTTGAAAACAGACGAAGAACTTCGTGAATCCTTACGTATCTGTCAATTTGATGAGGAAGAGCTCGAGCGACAAGCCGCCTTCCATAAAGGGCTGGCAGATCCAACTCGGTTAAAGATCGTCCGCCTGTTAGGCATAGTCCCGATGTGCTTATGTGAACTGTCGAGCGCGCTCGAGATGCCGAACTCTACGTTGACACATCACCTCCGTTTGCTAGAGCGTGGTGAAGTCATTCGCTCGACACGCTTGGGACGGAACACCGTTTTTCAATTGATAGAGAAAGAAGTGGGTGAACATGTTTGATCGGATTGGAGACTTTATCGCATACGACGTCCTTGATCTAAGTGGCCGTTTCGGTGAAGCTGTACAATTTTTCGTGATGGACGTCGTGAAAATAACCGTGCTGATGAGCATTATGATTTTTGTGATCGGATATATTCGCAGTTATTTCCCTGTAGAAAAAGTTCGCGACTATTTGAGTGGCAAGCGGAAAATTGGCGGATATATTGGTGCCGCTGGTCTAGGCGTCTTGTCACCATACTGTTCCTGCTCGACGATCCCCTTTTTCATCGGGTTCGTGGAAGCGGGTATTCCGCTCGGGATGACGTTCACGTTTCTCATCACGTCACCGATTGTGAATGAAATTTCCATCGTCCTTCTCATCTCGATGTTCGGTTGGAAGATCGCGTTCTTATATGTATTTGCAGGGGTGATGGTCGCATTGTTCGCTGGCCTGCTAATTGAAAAGTTACATCTTGAAAAGTATGTGCAAGACTACGTATATCGCATCAAAAGTCAACAAGTCGCGGTCACGGTTGAATTATCACAAGCAGATCGTTTAGTGACAGCGCTCAATGGCGTCTATGAGACCGTAAAAAAAGTGGGGCCTTATTTACTGATAGGGATTGCGATCGCGGCAGGGTTTCACGGGTTCATCCCGGCTGAGTTCATTATGCGTGTCGCAGGGGGAGATAACTGGTATGGCCCAATCATTGGAACGTTGATCGGGGTTCCGCTCTATTCCAATGCGATCGGGACGTTGCCGGTCATCGAAGTGCTCGTTGGGAAAGGAATGGCGATCGGAACGGCTCTTGCGTTCATGATGTCGACCGTCGCTTTGTCTGTACCTGAAGGTCTATTGTTGAGCCGGGTGTTGAAGAAAGAGCTCGTCATCATTTTCTTCGTCATTGTGACGTTAGGGATCATGATAATTGGTTACTTATTCAATTTTATACTATGAGGAGGAGTCGAACATGAACATAAAGATTTTAGGAACCGGGTGTCGCAATTGTAAGACGCTGGAGCAAAACGTCGTAGAAGCGTTACGGCTAACTGGAAAGACAGCGACGGTTGAAAAAGTGACGGATATCGAACAAATCATGTCATATGGAATTATGAGCACGCCTGGCCTTGTCGTCAATGAGGAAATTAAATCGGTAGGGACAGTTTTAACACCAAAGTCAATCGCTAAATTCTTTTGAACGTTCAATCAAACAAGCGTTGCCCCAACGAATGTTGGAGCAACGCTTGTTTGTGAGGGTCAGTCTTTTTTGACTTTCCCTTTCCAGTTTTTAAATCCGCCTTCAAGCATATAGATGTCGGTGTAGCCATTTTTCATGAGCAGTTTGGCTGCCTGGTTCGTACGTGACTTGCCTTGGCAGTACATGAGGATCGGTTGATCTTTCCGTAGCTCTTTCATCCGAAGTTTCATCTGGCCGACCGGGATATTACGGGCCCCGATGATATGGCCTCCCTTGTACTCATTCGGTTCACGGACGTCAATCAGTTGTCCTTTGCGGAGCGAAGCACGAAATTCTTCTTGTTTCATTTTTTTCAAACCACGAGCCGGCATGAAGCGCCAGACGATATATGCGATGAGCGCAGCCCAGAGGATGATGACGAGGATTGTTTCGATTCCCATTGATGTTCTTCCTTTCTTTATTAAGTTTCACCAACATTCATTATAAAGAATTTAAGGTCATGAGACAATGATTGACTAGACGATTTGCCCGTTCTGCTTTCGGTTTTACACGGGTTACGCTAAAATGGAGATTGGAGAACGGAACATAAGGGGAGGCTACGCCCATGCCGACACCGAGTATGGAAGACTACTTAGAACGAATCTACTTACTGATGGTCGAGAAAGGATACGCCCGTGTATCTGATATCGCCGAACATTTAGGGGTGCATCCCTCCTCAGTCACGAAAATGGTGCAAAAGTTAGACCGGGAAGGTTATTTGGTGTATGAAAAATACAGAGGCCTGATGTTGACGAATAAAGGGCAGAAGATCGGCAAGCGGCTCGTCGAGCGGCATACGATGCTCGAGTCGTTCCTACGGCTGATCGGGGTCGATGAAGCGCACGTCTATGAGGATGTTGAAGGCATCGAACATCATTTGAGCTCGAACACGCTCGACTGCATGACCCAATTCGTCGAATTCTTTGAAGACAAACCCGAGCTGATGGAGCAGTTTCGACAGTTTCAGGAACTAAATATGACACGCGATGAGTGAAATCGACCGCGATCCGATCGTCGAATCGGGTAGCGGTCTTTTTATGCACCTGAACCGAAAACCGAACATTAACATCATGTTATTGAATTAAAGTCTATTTTTAGGGTGATTGTATGATAGAATAGTTGCTGGATAGATAAATGAGGGGGTGACGGCGAACGATCGCCGAAAAATGAACATTCAAATCAAAGGGAAGTTATTTGATGAAGCACAGATCAAACAGCGCGTCGCTGAACTCGCGGAACAGATCGAACGTGATGCGGCCGGGACGCCGATCGTCCTCGTCCCCGTGTTAAAAGGTTCACTCGTATTCGCCGCTGATTTGATGCGACAGATGAAAGGAAGCGTCCAACTGGACACGGTCGCGACTTCGTCTTACGGGAAAAAGTCGGTCTCGAGCGGGAACGTCCAACTTCGGAAAGATCTCGACCTCGACGTCGAAGGGAAATATGTCGTCATTATCGAGGACATCATCGATACCGGTCAGACGCTCAAATTTTTGTGTCAGCATATGAAGCTGCATCAACCGGGAGAATTGAAAATTTGCACGTTGCTAGATAAACCGGCTCGTCGCCTCGTCCAACTTGACGCGGATTATGTCGGATTCGAGATTCCAGATGAGTTCGTCATCGGGTACGGTATCGACTACGCGGAACAATACCGCAACTTACCGTATATCGGATTTGTCGATACAGACTAAAAGGAGCGCCTCGAGAGGCGCTCCTTTTACATGTTCGCTTTCTTTTTCTTCTTGCCTTTTTTTCCTTCGATGACGGTCAGGTGAGGGGCATCGCTGCGGTGGACGCTCGTACGTTTCGACAGTTTGGTCACGTTCGAGCCTGGTTTGGTGTTCTTTTTCTTAGCGGCCGCTGCGGAAGGTTTGACTTTGGGGCTATTGCCTGGTCGCGCCATCCGTTTTTTCGACGCTTGCGCGGTCTTCCGGTAACGCACGTCCTCGGCCGAAATTTTAGGAGCCATGAAGACCCGGTAAATCACGTAAAAGATTAACCCGAAAATACCGATGAAGAGCAACTGTCTGAACAATCGACCAGGATCGGTCGCTAACATATGTCCGACTCCGATGAAGCCCAAGATGAACACGATGGTCGCCGCGGTCGAGCCGATTCTTTGTCTGATCATGGTGTTTTCCTCCTCTTTATCCCTCTCTTTGGACGTCTGGTTGACCGAGCTCGGAACGTTCCCACGTCTCGAACGCTTCGATGGCGACGCGGATCTGTTCGTCGTTCGGTTCGCGCGTCGTTAGTAGTTGCAAGGAAAGTCCTGGTTTACCGAGCACGGATAAGAACCGATGCTCCCGGAAGCGATTGGTGAATTGAAGCACCTCGAACGAGATGCCGATGACGACCGGCAACAGCGCGATCCGGCTGACGAGCCGGACCCAAAGTGGGTCGATTGGGACGACCATATAGACGCCGATGCCGACAAAAACGGTGAACAGGATGAAGCTTGAACCACACCGATAGTGGAGGCGTGAGCTTGAACGGACGTTATCAACGGTGATCGGTCGTCCGGATTCGTAGCAGTTGATAACTTTATGCTCGGCGCCATGATATTGGAAGACGCGTCTGATGAGCGGGGTCAATGAAATCAAGTATAGGTAGCTGAGCAGTAATACTAGTTTAATTCCCCCTTCGAGCAGGTTTTGAATCACGTGACCGGACAGTGCGGGCACGTTTTGGAACATAGCGGCAAGGAGCGCCGGGGTGACGTTGAAGATCAATTTGCCGAAGATGTAAGAAATGACACCGACGATGGCGATCATGATGACCATGAGGATGTTTTGCTTTTGCTCTGGCTTCTCCGTGACGTCTTCGCTCGGGTCGACGTCATAGCGATCGCTCGCGAAGTTCATGTGGGCCGAGCCGTTCTTTAACGACTCGTATAAAGCGACGATGCCGCGAAGGAACGGGACTTTTTTCAACGATTGGACCCACGGGACGAGGAGTCGAGGCTGTTTGAACGTCTCGATCGATCCGTCTTTACGCCGGATGGCCGAGGCGCTCTCGGTGCGTCCTTGGAACATGACGCCTTCGACGAGTGCTTGACCGCCGACGGGGATCAACTGTTTATTTTTCATAGGTTCTCCTCGATTCTGACAAGTATATAGTTGAATTATAACGTGATTTGATCGAAAAACGAAACCTCAGGTGACGCGATTATCGCTCTTCGCATAAATTTGTTACAATAAGAAAGACTTGACGAATGAGGGGGAAGGCTTGTGCATATACTTGTCTTGAATGGACCGAATTTGAACTTGCTAGGTAGACGGGAACCGGATGTGTATGGGGATGTCTCGCTGAAAGGCTTGACGGCAGAACTGTTGCTCGAAGCACCGGGAGATGTTCGTCTCACGTTCATCCAGTCCAATCATGAAGGTGAGCTGATCGATGCGCTGCATGAGGCGTATGATTACGCGGGCGTCATCTTGAACGCCGGGGCGTATACGCATACGTCGATTGCATTGCGGGACGCGATTGCCGCTATTTCAGCCCCGGTCGTCGAAGTACATATCTCGAACGTGCATGCCCGTGAGTCGTTTCGTCACGAATCGAAACTTGCCGGTGTCTGCCTCGGCGTCATCAGCGGCTTCGGATTGACGAGCTATACGCTCGCGTTGCATGCACTCATCGAACATTGGAGGAATCGACATGATTGAACGCGTCAACAAGCTACAAGCTCAGTTAGAAATGAACGGGATCGATGGATTGCTCGTGACGAAACGAGAGAACATTCGTTACTTGTCTGGGTTTACCGGGTCGAGCGGGGTCATCTTGATCACAGCGAAGGCGGCGAGTTTCATCACGGACTTCCGCTATACCGAGCAGGCGGCTAGCCAAGTAACCGGTTATGACATCATCGAGCTCGAAACATCGCTCATCAAGTCGGTGTCTGACATCGCGAGCCGAGAAGGGGTGAAGCGTCTCGGGATCGAACAAGATGACATGACGGTCGGGACGTATCGGACGTATGAAAAAGAGGTAGCGGCTGAACTGGTCGAGACGTCAGGGATCGTGGAAAAGCTGCGCTTGATTAAGGACGAGGCAGAGATTAAGATAATGAAGGAAGCTGCGGCGATTGCTGATGCGGCGTTTGCCCACATCCAGACGTTCATTCGCCCGGGACGCACTGAGAAAGAAGTCGCCAATGAGTTGGAGATGTTCATGCGCGGCCAAGGTGCGGATTCGTCTTCATTCGATATGATCGTCGCTTCTGGTCATCGTTCGGCATTGCCGCACGGTGTGGCCAGTGACAAAGTCATCGAAGCGGGTGAACTCGTGACGCTCGACTTCGGAGCGTACTACAAAGGGTACTGTTCGGATATTACGCGTACGCTCGCAGTCGGCGAGATCTCAGACAAATTGCGCGAGATTTATGACACGGTGTTACGTGCCCAACTGGCAGGCGTGGAAGGGACTCGGGCCGGCATCACCGGCATCGAGGCTGACGCGTTGACGCGTGACGTCATCAAAGAAGCCGGGTACGGCGAGTACTTCGGCCACTCAACCGGTCACGGACTCGGAATGGAAGTACATGAGGCGCCAGGGTTGTCGTTCCGGTCTGACACGGTGCTCGAACCTGGGATGGTCGTCACAATCGAGCCTGGGATCTACATCGCCGGCATCGGTGGCTGCCGCATCGAGGATGATGTCGTCATCACGAAGGATGGAAATGTCCGTCTCACGCAGTCGCCAAAAGAGTTAATCACGATTGAGGCTTGAGTCTCAGCTCATTTTTAGGAGGAAATCACTATGGTATCAGTAAACGATTTAAAGACAGGGTTAACAGTCAAAACATCAGACGGGTCGATTTGGCAAGTCATCGAGTTCCAGCACGTCAAACCAGGTAAAGGCGCAGCGTTCGTTCGTACGAAAATGCGCAACTTACGTTCTGGCGCGATTCAAGAGACGACGTTCCGGGGCGGCGAGCGGGTCGAACGCGCTCACATCGAACGTAAAAAAATGCAGTATTTGTATCCGATGGGCGACACGTACGTCTTCATGGATACAGAGTCGTATGAGCAGCTCGAATTGACGGGCGAGCAAGTGAAAGCGGCGCTTCCGTTCATGCTCGAGAACATGGAAGTGAGCATCGCTGATTATAACGGTGAGATCCTCGGGATCGAACTTCCGACGACGGTCGTCTTGACGATCACAGAAGCTGACCCAGGTGTTAAAGGGGATACGGCGTCGAACGTCAAAAAGAACGCTACGGTCGAGACGGGCCATATCATTCAAGTCCCGCTCTTCATCGAGCCAGGTGAAAAAGTGACGGTCGACACACGTACCGGCGACTTCATGGGACGTTATAACGGGTAATACGAGCAGTGTCCATTCAAACGAATGGGCACTTTTTTTGTCGTTGCATTCACTGGTCTGACCAGTTATAGTAGAGTAGAGATTAGTACCAGGTATAAATAGGGGGTTATTTCATGCAAATCGATCACATTAAAGAGCTGATTGAACTGCTCGACCAGACGTCTATCCATGAGATGGAGCTCGAGACGTCCGAGTTCAAACTGTCATTAAAAAAAGAAACGGCGCAACAAATCGTCACGAGCACACCGCTTGCTCAACCGAGTACTGCTCCGTTATCTGCACCAGCCGTAGACGAGAGCGAAGCGCCTCAAGCGGAAGTGAGCAACTTACGTACCATCACATCACCGATGGTCGGAACGTTTTATTCACGCCCGGCCCCGGATAAAGACACGTACGTCAAAGTAGGCGACCGTGTCGAGACGGGTCAGGTCGTCTGTATATTAGAAGCGATGAAACTGTTCAACGACGTCGAGGCCGAAATCAGCGGGGAAGTCGTTGAAATCCTCGTCGCCGACGGCGATTTAGTCGAATATGGCCAAGCGCTCTTTAGCGTGAAGTGAGGGTGCTATGAAATTACTCATTGCAAACCGCGGCGAGATCGCGGTACGAATCATTCGGGCAGCCAAAGAAATGAATATCCCGACAGTCGCCGTCTTTTCGGAGGCGGATCGTGAGGCGTTGCACGTTCGTCTCGCGGACGAGGCGTATTGTATCGGGCCGAACCCGTCGAAAGACTCTTATTTGAATATCCCGAACATCTTGTCGGTCGCTTGTGCGGTCGATGCGACGATGATCCATCCGGGGTATGGATTTTTGGCAGAAAATGCCGAGTTCGCCGAGATGAGTGAAGCGTGCGGGATCCAGTTCGTCGGTCCGAGCAGCTATGCGATTCGGAAGATGGGCATTAAAGATGAAGCGAAACGGACGATGATCGAGTCAGGTGTTCCTGTCGTCCCGGGATCGAGCGGTGTCGTGACGGATGATGAGGCGATTGAACTCGCTCGAGAAATCGGTTATCCGGTCATTATCAAGGCGACGGCCGGAGGCGGCGGACGCGGCATTCGTGTCGCTTTCGACGAAGAAGAGCTCATCAAAGGACTCGTCGCGACCCGTAAAGAAGCGAAACAAGCTTTTGGGAACGGTGACGTCTATTTAGAGAAATATATCGAATCGTTCCGTCACGTCGAGGTGCAAGTGCTCGCTGACCAGTATGGGAACGTCATTCATTTAGGAGAACGGGACTGCACGATCCAACGCCGGATGCAGAAACTGATCGAGGAGGCCCCGTCGCCTGCGATCGACGAGGCGACGCGTCAAGCGATGGGAGAAGCGGCCGTCAAAGCGGCGAAAGCGATCCAATACTCGAGCGCCGGGACAATCGAATTTATTTACGTCCCTGAATCGAACGAGTTTTACTTTATGGAAATGAACACGCGAATCCAAGTCGAGCATCCGGTCACGGAGATGATCACCGGCTTTGATCTCGTCCAAGCGCAACTTGAAGTCGCGCTCGGGCATCCGCTCGCCATCTCACAGGCCGATATCGTCTTTAGCGGTCATTCGATCGAATGCCGCATTAACGCCGAAGACCCGTTCACCGACTTCCGTCCGATGGCCGGCAAGATCGATCAATATATCGTTCCAGGAGGAATGGGGGTACGGGTCGACAGCGGCCTGTTCGCAGGCTCCGTCATCCCGCCGTTTTATGACTCGATGGTGGCGAAGCTGATCGTCCACGCCCCGACGCGCGAGGAAGCGATCGCGAAGATGCTCCGGGCCCTTGACGAGTTCACAGTATCGGGCATTCATACGACGATCCCGTTCCATCAACAAGTTATGGCGCACGAACATTTCCGCAACGGTGCGTTCGACACGAAATTTGTCGAAAAAGAAATGATACTGACGAAATGAGTCGAACGAGGAAGCCCGAACATTATTTCGGTCTTCCTCGTTTTTTGTACTGAATTTGTGAGTGCTTTATGCTAAACTATCACAGTCAACAACCCGCCACTTAACGCCTTGACGGTCCGTTTGAGGTGGGGGCTTGCGTCCATCGAGGACTCGACGGCGCCTCTACCCTCGTAGAGTACGGTTACGCTCGTTCCTGCCCGGTAGTGCGGACGGCGCTCATGCGCCTCCTACCTTCGCGTGGCGGAACATCGGGACGGTTGACCTCGCCCCTTCCATGGGGGTCATGCTCCCGTGGCACCTGTACCGATGTGTTCGATGCCTTTCCGATGCAGGTTCATCGCGCCGACGCGGTCATCATTCGATCGGTACCGGCAGTTCTTGCATTGGAACGTGTGCAGCTTCTTGTCCCGGTTCGCCTTCTCGGTGTGCCCGCATGTCGGACAGGTCTGGGAGGTGTGTCTCGGGTCGACGACGATCACCTTCTGACCGTTCAGTGCGGCCTTGTACTCGAGCATGCGACGGAACTGGTAGAACGCCCACGACACGGAGACGTAGCGGTTTCTCGCCCGCACCTTCTCTGTGGCGGCATGGATGCCGGTCAGGTCCTCCAACACGAACAGCGTGCCCGTTCGACTTCGCCGACTTGTACCGAGCGATCACCGTCTTCATGACCGACTGGGCCATCTGGCTCTTCAGGCCGAACCGTTGCCGGAGCTCGGCATAGTGCGAGTCGTTGAGGCTCGCCTGGTTCAGGTCCCTCGTCTCGAAGACGTGTCCCGACAGCCAGTCACAAGCCGACCGGTATGCGTCCATCGTTGCCCTCAGGATAGCCGCTTGAGGGGGCGGGACGAAGAGTTGGACCTTCGCAGTGATGGTGGACATTGGGTTCACCGCCTTTCACTAGAGATAATATTTTTTTCCCGTAGAGAACAGTTTACAAACGAACAACCGGAGAGGATGGGCAAGAGATGAGGCCGGTATCGATAGCGACGTTGTCTGCCAAAACGGACATGCGTGATTCAGTCCCGGCGGCAATTTCTCCCCCACTTATCGTCGGGCTGTGCCCGGAGCACGATTGAAGTAGGGGTATCCTTGCCGATTAAAGATGAAAGCAAGCAAAAGGAGAGTATCTGAATGAAACGTCATGAAGCACGGGAAAAAGCGATTCAAACGCTTTTTCAAATCGAAGTATCAAAACTTGAGGTAGACGAGGCTATCGAATTTGCCCTTGATGGCATGGACTCTGATCCATTCTACGAACAACTCGTCGTTGGAACGTTGGAGAAGAAAGATGAGATTGACGAATTGCTCATCGAAAACTTGAAAAACTGGAGACTCGACCGTCTCGGAAATGTCGAGCGGACGATTCTCCGCATGGCGACGTACGAGTTGCTCTACGTCGAGACGATTCCGGACAAAGTCACGATCAACGAGGCGGTCGAACTCGCCAAATCGTTCGCCGATGAAGAAGCGGCCAAGCTCGTCAACGGCGTGCTCGGTAACATCATTAAAGCGTAAGCGAAGACAAGCACACGGTCTGTTAAACAAATAGAGAAGACACCACACCAACTACAGAGAAACCTAAGACAATGGGGGATGAGAGAGATGGCAGTAGTGATCGACGGGAAACAAATCGCAGCATCGTATCGGGAAACGTTGAAAGAACAGGTGACGGCTCTTCGGTCACGAGGGATCATACCGAAATTAAAAGTCGTTTTAATCGGGAATGACCCGGCGAGCCACAGTTATGTTCGCGGGAAAGAGCGGGCGGCCGAAGAGATTGGCATCGACTCGCAAATACTTCGATTTGATGAAGACATGACCGAGGCAGAGTTACTAAAGCTGATTGATTTATTGAATGACGATCATGAGGTGCACGGGATTCTCGTCCAACTTCCGTTACCGAACCATATCGATGAATCCCGCGTCATCATGCGGATTTCTCCAGAAAAAGATGTCGATGGCTTCCATCCGGAGAACGTCGGCAAAATGATGCTCGGATTGAATACTTTGTTGCCGTGCACGCCGCACGGGATTTTACACCTCGTCAAAACGCAGACCGATCTCGTCGGGAAGCATGTCGTCGTCGTCGGGAGAAGCCAGATCGTCGGCAAACCGGTCGGCATGCTGTTTTTGAACGAGTCAGCGACCGTCACGTATTGCCATTCGAAGACGGCTGACCTCGGAGCGATGACGAGACAGGCCGATATTTTGATCGTCGCGGTCGGACGGGCCGGACTCGTCACGGCCGACATGGTCAAACCAGGTGCGATCGTCATCGACGTCGGTGTCAACCGTGTCGACAATCGCCTCGTCGGGGACGTCGACTATGAAGGCGTCCGTGACGTCGCGAGCGCCATCACGCCTGTTCCTGGCGGCGTCGGACCGATGACGATCACGATGCTCATGCATAACACGGTCGAGGTCGCTTCGCGTGGCTAATCCGATTCAAGTGTCCGAAGTCGTCCGTTACGTCAAACGACAGCTTGACGACGATCCGATTTTACAACAAATCGCGGTCGTCGGTGAGATCTCGAACTTTAAACGTTACGCTTCGGGTCATTGCTATTTCACGTTGAAAGATGAGGCGTCTCGCATGAAAGCCGTCATGTTTTCACGTGACGCCAGAACGCTCACGTTCGAACCGACAGACGGGATGAACGTCGTCGTCGTCGCTCGCGTGACGATGTACGAGGCAACAGGTGACGTTCAGCTGTACGTTGAACTGATGCGTCAAGACGGTGTCGGTCTATTGTTTGAACGTTACGAGGCGAGAAAGCGCGAACTCGAAGCGAAGGGGTGGTTCGACGCGGAACGGAAGCGTTCGCTCCCGGCCTTCCCTGAACGGATCGGGATCATTACGTCCCCAAAAGGTGCTGCCTTGCACGACATCGCGACGACACTGCGGCGCCGGGCGCCACACGTGGCCATCACGTTCGCGCCGGTTGCCGTCCAAGGTGACTTGGCGGCCCCGCAAGTAGCGAGTGCGATTCGCTGGATGAACGAACGGACGGACTGTGACGTCTTGATCGTCGGCCGGGGCGGCGGCTCGATCGAGGAACTGTGGGCGTTCAACGAAGATATCGTCGTTGAAGCGATTTACAACTCGACGATTCCGGTCATTTCGGCCGTCGGTCACGAAACCGACTTCACGCTTGCCGATTTCGTCGCCGACTTACGTGCGGCCACACCGACGGCTGCGGCGGAACTCGCGACGGCGACGATCGATGCGCAGCGAAAAGACGTCGAGCGTTTGACGATGCAGTTGCAGCGTTCCGTCACGAATCAAATGACAGCTGTGCGCGACCGGCTCGAACGGGCGGCGAACAGCTACGGGTTGAAGTCGCCGCGGTTCACGCTCTCACAAAAGCGGGACCGGTTCGCTCAGGCTGAGATCCGTCTCGAGCAAGGTGTCACCAAACAACTGACGTTCGCCCGCCATCGTCTCGCTCAATCGCAGCAGCGGCTCGATGTCCGGAATTTGGCTCGGGCACTGCGGACGAACGATGAACGGTACCGTCAATTTGAAGGACGACTGAACCGGATCCGGCCGCTCGAACGGCCGACCGAACGCTTTACCGCGCAGGCCGGCAGGTTGCATGCGGTCAGCCCGCTCGCGGTCCTATCCCGAGGCTATACGCTTACCGAGCAAGACGGGACGTACGTGAAAGATGTCAAACAACTACATGACGGAGTCGTGACGATCCGTTTCCGTGACGGTCATGCCGTCGCGGAAGTGAAGGAGAGACATTATGGCGAAGAAACAAGAAGAACAGACGTTTGAGACGGCGCTGGCCCGACTCGAAGACATCGTGGCGAAACTTGAGACTGGAGAAGTCGCGCTTGAAGAAGCGATGACGCTCTACGAGGAAGGTGTTCGTCTGTCGGCGCTTTGTCAGTCAAAATTGACGGCTGCCGAAAAGAAAATGGACGAAATTTTAGAACTGGACGGTACGCTCCGTGACAAAGGAGGCGCCGTATGAGTCAGTTGATGCTCGATGAGTGGAAACGTGCGGTCGAACAGGCGATGAGTCGTCTCGTTGACGACGCGGCCATGCCGAAGCGACTGTTCGAAGCGATGACCTATTCATTAGAGGCAGGTGGGAAACGGATTCGTCCGGCCCTTCTTTACGCCGTCCTAGATACATACGGCCGACCGATTGAACTTGGTCACGAAGCCGCCGTCGCACTCGAGATGGTACATACGTATTCACTCATTCATGACGATTTGCCGGCGATGGACGACGACGATGTCCGCAGAGGCCGTCCGACGAACCATCGCCAGTTTGATGAAGCGACCGCGATCCTTGCGGGCGATGCGCTCTTGACGGACGCATTTCAGGTGATCACCCGCACGGACGCCGCGCCTGAAAAACTAGTGAGTTTGATTTCACGGTTCAGCGAGGCGGCCGGTAGCGCCGGGATGGTCGGTGGACAGCTAGACGACATGTTAGCCGAGAAACGACAACACGTATCGCTCGAGACGCTTCAGTCGATTCATGCCCGCAAGACCGGGGCGCTGCTCGTCTATGCGCTCGAAGCAGGCGCGATTTTGGCCGATGCGTCCGCAAGCGACCAAGCGGCATTGAAGCGTTTCGGAGCGCATCTCGGTGTTGCGTTCCAAATCCAAGATGACATTTTAGACGTCGAAGGCGACGAGGCGTTGATCGGGAAGCGCGTCGGTTCGGATGAAGGGAACGATAAATCGACGTATCCGAAGCTGCTCGGTCTTGACGGTGCGAAACAAGCGCTCGCTCAGGAAGTCGCGCAAGCTGAAGCTGCGCTCGCCGAACTGTCGGTCGCTTCACCTCGTTTGCATGAGCTACTTTACTTTGTCGTCAAACGCAATCATTGACTTTAGGTGACACGATGAGCACATCGTGTCACCTTTGTTTTTCTGTATGTATAGCATATATGGACACATTCTTGTAAAATGTAAGGTACGAATCAGTAATACGACAGGAGAAAGGATGGTCATCATGGACCTGACATCCATTCAAGACCCGTCATTTTTAAAGAAAATGTCGGTGACCGAGATCGAAGCGCTTGGCGCAGACATCAGACGGTTCTTGATTGAAAAATTGGCAGAAACGGGAGGGCATCTCGGACCGAACCTCGGCGTTGTCGAGTTGACGCTTGCCTTGCACCGTGTATTTGACAGCCCGAAAGATCAACTCGTATGGGACGTGGGGCATCAAGCCTATGTCCACAAAATTTTAACGGGACGGACGAACCAGTTCGACACGCTTCGCCAGTATAATGGCTTATGTGGGTTTCCGAAGCGCTGTGAGAGCGAGCACGATGTATGGGAGACGGGGCACAGTTCGACCTCGTTGTCGGCGGCAATGGGGATTGCCATCGCCAACGAGCTAAAAGGGCGAGCGAATGATCGCGCCATCGCCATCATCGGAGACGGTGCTCTCACGGGCGGAATGGCGCTCGAAGCACTCAATCACATCGGGGCCGAGAAACAAAACGTCATCGTCATTTTAAACGACAATGAAATGTCGATCGCGCCAAACGTCGGGGCGATGCATAATATGCTCGGCCGGATGCGCGCGTCACGTAAACTGAAGCATGCCCGCGAGGAAGTCGAAGCGCTCATCAAGCACATCCCGATTGTCGGAAGTTCGCTCGAACGCAGTGGCGAACGAGTCAAGTATATGTTGAAGTCGGCACTCATACCGGGTACGTTCTTCGAAGAACTTGGCTTCACTTACTTTGGACCGACGGACGGTCACGATTTGAAAGATTTGCTCGAGACACTCGAGTATGCGAAAAAAATTGATGGACCGGTACTCGTCCATGTCATCACGAAAAAAGGCAAAGGCTATCGCCCGGCCGAACTAGACGGCATCGGGACGTGGCACGGTCTCGGACCGTACAAGATTGAATCTGGTGAAGTCATTAAAGGGAAAGTCAAAGGACCGAGTTATTCAAAAGTCGTGGCCGAAACGATCACGAAAGTCGCGGAGACGGATGAGCGTGTGACGTTGATCACGCCAGCGATGAGCGTCGGTTCGAAACTGGACTGTTTCAACAAGCAATTCCCGGAACGCATGTTTGACGTCGGCATCGCCGAGCAACATGCGGTCACGCTCGCCGGAGGTCAAGCGACACAAGGTCTCAAACCGGTCGTTTCGATTTATTCGACGTTCTTCCAGCGCGCATATGATCAGCTCGTGCACGATATTTGCCGCCAAAACTTGAACGTCGTCTTCACGATTGACCGGTCGGGCCTTGTCGGCGCCGACGGGGAGACGCACCAAGGCGTGTTCGATATCGCCTTCATGCGCCATGTGCCAAATATTCGGATTTTGATGGCGAAAGATGAGGAAGAATTGCAACATCTCGTCTACACGGCGTTAAAATACGATGATGGACCGATTGCTGTGCGGTTCCCGCGCGGAGAAGGCATCGGTACCCCGATGAGTGAGACGTTGCGTGAACTTCCGCTCGATGAGTGGGAAGTCGTGGCTGACGGGACGGACGTGGCCATCTTGACGTTCGGGCCGCAAGTGCAAGATGCGCTAGAAGTGAGAACGCTCCTCGAAGGACAACGGAGCGTACGGGTCATCAACTGCCGTACGATCAAACCGCTCGACGATGCGATGCTTACCGCGCTCTATGAGGAAGGCATCCCGCTCGTCACGCTCGAAGAGGCCGTTCTTGCCGGAGGATTCGGAAGCAGCGTGCTCGAGCATGCGAGTGATGCGAGACAGTTCCCGCGCGTCCTTCGTCTAGGGATTCCGGACCGTTATATTGAACATGGCGCGGTCAATCAACTGCTAGAAGAAATCGGGCTCAGACCGTCTCAAATCGCGGAATCGGTAGAGCAGTTCATTCAAATGACAAATCGACAGAATGTGTGAGGAATTATGGAAAAACGAAATAAAACAAGATTAGATGTATTGCTCGTCGATCGCGGGTTAGCGGAGACGAGAGAGAAAGCGAAACGGGCCGTCATGGCCGGAATCGTTTACAGCGGGACCGAACGGCTCGATAAAGCCGGCGATAAAGTGTTTGACGACATCCCGCTCGAAGTCAAAGGGCAGACAATGCCTTACGTCGGCCGTGGCGGGCTAAAGCTTGAAAAAGCACTCCAAGTGTTCCCGCTCGACGTCTCCGGGCGTATCGGGATCGATATCGGCTCGTCGACGGGTGGTTTTACCGACTGTGCCCTTCAAAACGGGGCGACGCAAATGTATGCGGTCGACGTCGGTTACAATCAGTTGGCTTGGAAGCTTCGGAGCGACGAACGCGTCGTCGTCATGGAACGGATGAACTTTCGGCACGCGACGAACGAGCAGTTCCCGATTCAACCCGACTTTGCGACGATTGACGTCTCGTTCATCTCGCTTCGGCTGATGATTCCGCCGTTAAAACAAATTTTAAAACCGGACGGTGTCGTCATGGCGCTCATCAAGCCTCAATTTGAGGCCGGTAAAGCGGATGTCGGAAAAAAAGGCATCGTTCGGGACCGGTCGATTCATGAACGCGTCGTCAATGAGATGGTCCACTACTTCGCATCTGAAGGGTTCTGGGTCGAAGGGCTCGACTTCTCGCCGATCACTGGCGGTGACGGCAATATCGAATTCTTGCTGTTCGCCCGTTACACAGGGATCGGTGGGGTCGAACCAGCTCTCGACGTGTCAGCGGTCATCGACAAGGCACATACTCAACTGAAGAAAACCGTATGAACAGCTGCAGACGATTTGTCTGCAGCTGTTTTTGAAGGTGGTTGCTCACCATATCTTTCCTTTTCAACCTTGGAATGGTAGACCTTTTTTCGCCAATACTTTAGAATGATACTGTATATGTGAAACGAAAAATGAGGTGTCAGGTTGTATGAACAAAGGACAACGATTGATTAAAATTCGAGAGATCGTTACGAATCGTGAAATTGAGACCCAAGATGAACTCGTGGACGAACTCCATCGGTCTGGTTACCCAGTGACGCAGGCGACAGTGTCGCGTGACATTAAAGAACTTCATCTCGTCAAGGTGCCGCTCAATGACGGCCGCTATAAGTATAGTCTGCCGGCCGACCAGCGCTTCAACCCGTATGGCAAGATGAAACGGATACTCGGCGACAGCTTCGTCTCAGTCGACTCGGCCCAAAACTTGGTCGTCATGAAAGTGTTGCCCGGTAATGCGGACGCGATCGGCGTCTTGATTGACCACTTGTCATGGGATGAATTGATCGGGACAGTGTGCGGGGATGATACGATCTTGATGATTGCACGGGATGAGGACCAGGCGAAGCAGATCATCGAACGACTACTCGGAATGTTATGAGGTGAATTATCAGATGTTAGCAGAACTATCGATCAAACAATTTGCGATCATCGATGAATTGAACGTCACGTTCAAGCGCGGGATGACCGTATTGACCGGAGAGACGGGGGCGGGAAAATCAATTCTCTTGGATGCGATCGGACTGCTCGTCGGAGGACGAGGTTCGAGTGAATTCGTGCGTTACGGTCAAGATAAAGCGGAAATCGAAGGGCTGTTCGTCGTCGAACCCGATCACCTGATCATCGAGGCGGCGACGCAGTACGGAATCGAGATCGAGGAAGGGACCGTCATTTTGCGCCGTGATTTACATAGTAGCGGCAAGAGTGTGTGTCGTGTCAACGGCAAAATGATGCCGCTGTCGACGTTGCGTGAGTTGGGACGTCTCTTGGTCGATATTCATGGACAACACGAGCACCAACATTTGATGGATGCCGAGCACCATCTCGGCATATTGGACAGTTTCGGCGAAACGGATCTGGCCCCGTTGTTAGCGCGTTATCACGAGACGTACACCGATTGGAAACGTGTCGCTGATGAACTGAAACGACTCAGCCAGAGCGAGCAGGAATTGGCCCAACGAATGGACTTATTATCGTTTCAAACGAATGAAATCGACGCGGCCGAGCTCAAAGTCGGGGAAGAGCAGGCGTTGACTGAAGAACGGAACGAACTTGCAAACTTTGAACGGATTCATCAGCACGTCCGCTTGTCCTACGACGCCGTTGCGGACGAGGGGAAAGGGATTGATCAAATCGGCATCGCGATGCGGGAGATGGAGGAAGGTTCGGCGCTCACGGCGTCACTTGCGCCGATGGCCGAGACGATCTCGAACGCGTACTTCCTGCTTGAAGACGCCAAGTTCCAATTGCGCGACCAACTCGATTCGCTTGAATTTGATCCGATTCGGCTCGATGAGATTGAAACGCGCCTCGCGTTGTTCCAACAATTAAAACGGAAATACGGGGCGACGATTGACGACGTCATCACGTACGGAGAAAAAATCACAGAAGAGTTAAAAACGATGACAAATCGGGAAGAACATCTTCAAGAAATAACAGATCGACTCGACAGACTCGAACATTTGATGCGTTCGGCCGGCCTCGAGTTGTCGGCAGCAAGGAAACGAGCGGCCGGCGAGCTTGAGAAGGCGATTCAGCGTGAGTTGAAAGAGCTCTACATGGAGAAGACGAAGTTCGAGGTCCGGTTCAAAGAAGTGTCGTACAAGACGGACGGGCTCGATCAAGTCGAATTCTATATGATGACGAACGTCGGAGAGCCGTTCAAGCCGCTAGCGAAAGTCGCCTCGGGCGGAGAGCTGTCACGGGTCATGCTCGCGTTAAAATCGATTTTCTCAAGGACGGTCGGTGTCGCGTCAATTATCTTTGACGAAGTCGATACGGGTGTCTCGGGACGGGTTGCCCAAGCGATGGGGGAGAAGATTTTCCGCTTGTCGGTCGGTTCACAAGTGCTTTGTATCACGCATTTGGCCCAAGTGGCCGCCATGGCGGATCATCACTTGTATATTACGAAGACCGAGACGGACGAACGGACGAAGACAAACGTCGCCGCGCTTAACCATGAGGACCGCATCGATGAACTCGGAAGAATGATTGCCGGTGCGCAAATGACCGATCTGACGAAACAGCATGTGGAGGAGCTACTTGATATGTCCCTCCAATTAAAACGGAAGTTTATCGAAGGAGTGTCTTAATTGATTACATTATGCATTGCGGACGACAATCGTGAAATCGTCGACTTGTTGACTCGACAACTTGAGTCCGAGTCCGACTTGAAAGTCGTAGGGACCGCTTTCGACGGCGAAGCATGCTTAGACGTCGTCAAGACACACCAGCCGGACGTGCTACTGCTAGATATCATCATGCCGCATCTTGACGGGATCGGTGTGCTAGAACGGCTTCAAGTAGACTTGCCGCACACGAAGCCGGAAGTGATCATGCTCAGCGCTTTCGGGAAAGATGAAGTCACGAAACAGGCCGTTCAACTGGGTGCTTCTTATTTCTTGGTCAAACCGTTCAACATTCAACAACTGATCTCTAAAATCCGCGAGCTGGCCGCGGGTTCAAGCCGCGAGTTCGAGCCGATGTCGCCAGAAGAACTCGACATCTCGCTCTTGTTGCAACAGCTCGGCATCTCGCCGCGGATCAAAGGGTTTAAGTATATCCGCCAAGCGGTCGTCTATGTTAGGGAGCGGCAAGAACTTTTAGGGTTGATCACAAAGGAATTGTATCCGATGATCGCCAAAGAACATGAGACGACGTCGTCTCGGGTCGAGCGGGCGATGCGTCACGCGATTAAGACGGCTTGGGAAAACGGGATGCGGGATCACGAGATGTTTGACGGTCGTCCAGAGCGAGAGCGCAGCCCGAAAAACTCAGAATTTATTTCGTATTTCGTCACGTACCAATCGTTCAAACAACAATGAAGGAGTCAGGGGAATCCCCCTGATTTCTTTTCTTTTTTTATAAAGAAAGCGCTTGCATTTTTGATGATTCTTGTTATAATAAAGGTGTACCAAGTTACTTGGACGAGCGTCAGATGAACGCTTTCTAACATGTTCCGGAACAGGTTAGAGCAAGAAATCATCTCGGCTCGCTATCCGTTAATAGCTCAGAGGTGCGAACGACATCTCAAATCGTTATTGTTCCGACGAGAGGTCGCGACATTCGCTCATTTGCGAGACGATTCCGACATCGGTTCGAAGCTAGGGACCCATGTCAGGGTAAAACGAATCGTTCAGTTGACCAAAAGGAGTGTTGTCAATCGTTGAACATCTCATGGCAAGCGTTCGACTTCACAATGGATGGTTGGACATGACCCGATGAACATTTGTTAGTAACTCGAATGAGTACGTTTCCGTTCACGCAAGACGGCAGTTACTAATTTCTTTCAAACTTCTTCATTAAGAAGACCATTGGATCTCATGTCAAAGCAGTATAGCAAGTCTGAAAGGAGATCATCCGTAGTGATCACAATTCAATATGAATAAAAAGGTTCCGCACTTGAAATGAAGTCAAGTTAGGGAACCTTTTTTTTGTGTGTTCAAGAATCTATTCGTGGGACTTTTCCTGTCTTCTTGTCGCGATTAAAGATATACCCTGCAACGAAACCGATACCGCCCATTGCCAGTAACAGACCGAACGTTCCTTGCAGCATCGATGCTGCAGCAACCGACTCGATCCATGTGAACGGGGCACTCGTTTTTAAAAAGAAGCTGTCACGTAAAAGCTTGATGCCGTAGACACCGAATAGGCCTGGGATGATTAGGATCAGAAGCGCGATCGCACGCATAGTATCTCCTCCTTTTCCACTCATTATTTTAACAGAAAACGAGAGCGGAAACACTGCCTTTTTCGAAGAGTTGCGAAAAGGAAGGCGGTTGAGTAGCATGAATATAGATTAGGAAAATTGGGGGATTTTAAAAATGAATAAACGATTGTTGATTGTCGGAGCGGGGAAAGGCGGGACCGAGGTGCTCAAGATGCTCCTTGATTCCCCGCTCGTCACCGTCGCTGCCGTCATCGACTCGGACATAGCAGCAGAGGGGTTGAAGCTAGCACGGAGTTGGGGAATCCAGACTTCGAGCGATTGGCACGCGTGTGCCGACAAAAAAGTCGACTTTGTGATCGAGACGACCGGACAGAGCGAGACGTTCGTTGAACTGAAGGACCATTTTTCGGAGGCGGTCGTGCTACCAGGCGAGTTTATCCGGATCGTCGTCGAGCGGCTGAAGCAGAACCAACAGATGCTCGAAGCGATCATCGACTGTACGAGCGAGGCGATCTCGGTCGCCGACCATAACGGGAATACGATTTTAATCAATCCGTCCTATACCCGCCTGACCGGATTTAAAAAAGAAGATGTCGTTGATAAACCGGCGACGGCAGACATTGGAGTGCAGGAGAGCGTGCACTTGAAAGTTTTATCGACTGGTCAAGGCGTACGTGATATTCGGATGCAGATCGGGGCGACGCGCCGAGACATCCTCGTCAACGCCGAACCGATTGTGGTCGAAGGGAAGCTGCGCGGTTCCGTCGGCGTCATTCGCGACGTGTCCCAAATCCGGGCGTTGCGTGATGAGTTGAAGGAAGCGAAGACGCGGATTCGCAACTTGGAGGCGAAATATCAATTTACAGATATCATTGCGACGAGCGAAGCGATGCGCTTCGTCATCGAACAAGCCCGCCTAGCGGCACTCACGCCGGTCACCGTGCTCATACGCGGCGAGTCCGGCACCGGCAAAGAACTGTTCGCCCACGCCATCCACGGCGAATCGCCGCGGAAGTTTAAAAAGTTTGTCCGGGTCAACTGTGCAGCCATCTCGCCGACGCTGTTAGAGAGCGAACTGTTCGGGTATGAGGATGGTGCGTTCAGCGGGGCAAGGCGCGGCGGGAAAGTTGGCTATTTCGAGGAGGCGGACGGCGGATCTTTGTTTTTAGACGAGATTGGCGAACTCCCGGTCGACGTTCAAGTCAAGCTACTCCGGGTCCTCCAAGAACATGAAGTCGTTCGAGTCGGGGGCACGAACGCGATCCCGGTCGATGTCCGGATCATCGCGGCGACGAACGCGAACTTAGAACAGAAAGTGGCGGACGGGACGTTTCGCGAGGATTTATATTATCGGATCAACCGGATGCCGATCCACATCCCGCCGCTCCGTGACCGACTTGAAGAGATCGAGCCGCTTTGCGAGCGGATTATCCGTAAACTGAATCAAGAGTATGGTCGACTCGTCCATGGGGTCGATCAAGCTGCGATTGAACTATTAAAGAGTCAATACTGGAAAGGGAACGTCCGTGAGCTTGAGAATGTGATCGGCCGGGCGATGATTTATATGGCGAGTTCTGAGCAATGGATCGCTCCCCATCACCTTCAACTATCGACACGGACCGTCACGGCGCGATCAGTCGAAGCCGTATCGCTTCAAGACGCCGTCGCTCGCTATGAACGAGACTTGATCGACCGGGCGATCGCTGAAGCGGACGGGAACAAATCAGAAGCAGCGCGGCGGTTACACATCTCGATCCGGACGCTGTATAATAAACTTGAACGTCTGCAGTAATATGCATGCATAATTCTGCTTACTATGCAATGTATTGCAGGGTGGTTCTTCGTTTAAAGCGCTTTCAAAAGCGGAAGCAAACTTGCATAATATAAAGTGTAGACAGGTTAGGGGGGACAACGATGAACTTTGACAGGATGCTTGAACGGGCAAAACGGTTAGATGGATGTACCGTGTCGATTGCCGGGGCGGCCGACGTGGAAGTGATCCGCGCCGTCAAGCTTGCGACCGACCATGGATTGTCACGATTTATCCTATTCGGGGATGCCCGGGAGATTAAACGCTTGTGTGATGAACATGACATTGCCGAGTCGACGATCGATATTTTACACGTCAAGGGAGAAGCCGATATCGCCAAACGAGCGACGCTCGCGGTTCGCAACGGTGAGGCTGATGTCCTCATGAAAGGAATGGTGTCGACCTCGGTCTTCATGAAGGCGGTGCTCAGCCGGGAGGCGGGACTAAGGACGAATCGCACGCTAAGCCACGTCGCCTTGTTCCAAATTCCAAATCGAGAGCGGTTGATCGGTGTGACCGACGCGGCGATCCATATCGCTCCGACGCTCGAAGAGAAAGTCGATATCATTCATAATGCGGTCGGCGCGATGCGAGACATCGGTTACGAGTTGCCACGTGTCGCTGCAATCGCGGCAGTTGAAGTGGTCAATCCGCAAATGACCGCGACGACCGACGCCGCGCTCCTTGCCCAGATGAACCGGCGCGGCCAAATCAAGGGTTGCGTCGTCGATGGACCGCTCGCACTCGACAACGCCGTCGACATGATTGCCGCCAAACAAAAAGGGATCGCTAGTGAAGTTGCCGGACAAGCCGACCTATTGCTCGTCCCATACATAGAGGTCGGCAACGTCCTTTATAAATCGATCATGTACTTCGCCGGGGCCAGCGTCGCGGCGATCGTCGTCGGGGCCAGTGCCCCCGTCGTCTTGACGAGCCGGGCCGATACGGCCGAGGCGAAACTTTATTCGCTCGCGTTCGCCCTACTGCACGCTAAAAAATAACTGATGACTCAGGAGGAATAAAAAATGATGGAAACAAACATGGAACCACGCTTTCGAATTTTTGACGTATTGCAGGCTGAGGACTATGAACAGATCGTATTTTGCCAAGATCAAGCATCAGGCTTGAAAGCGATCATAGCGATTCATGATACGACGCTCGGACCAGCCCTCGGCGGACTGCGGATGTGGAATTATACATCAGAAGAAGAGGCGCTCACAGACGTGCTACGTCTCGCCAAAGGGATGACGTACAAGAATGCGGCGGCGGGACTCAACCTCGGCGGCGGGAAAGCCGTCATCATCGGGAACGCGAAGACGGACAAATCGGAAGCATTGTTCCGTGCCTTTGGCCGCTACGTCCAGTCGCTCAGCGGTCGCTACATCACGGCTGAAGACGTCAACACGACCGTCGCCGATATGGACTTCATCCATATGGAGACCGACTACGTGACGGGCGTCAGCCCTGCGTTCGGCTCGAGCGGCAACCCGTCTCCTGTTACTGCATACGGTGTCTATCGCGGCATGAAGGCGGCCGCGAAGTGGAAGTTCGGTTCCGACTCGCTCGCCGGCAAGACGGTCGCCGTCCAAGGTGTCGGGAACGTCGCCTATAACTTGTGCCGCCACTTGCATGAGGAAGGCGCGCATCTGATCGTCACGGACATTAACGAAGACGCGCTCAAACGAGCCGAGACGGACTTTGGGGCGACAGTCGTCAAACCGGATGAGATTTATGCGGTCGAGTGTGACATCTTCGCGCCATGTGCGCTCGGTGCGGTCATCAACGATGCGACGATCCCGCAACTGAAAGCTCAAATCGTGGCCGGTGCGGCCAACAACCAACTCGCTGAAGACCGTCACGGCGACGTGTTAGAGGAGCGAGGTATTCTTTACGCACCAGACTTCGTCATCAACGCAGGCGGTGTCATCAATGTGGCCGATGAGCTTGAAGGGTACAACCGCGAGCGGGCCATGAAGAAAGTCGACTTGATTTATGACAACATGCAGCGTGTGTTCGAAATCGCTGAACGGGACGGGGTACCGACTCACGTCGCGGCAGAGAAGATGGCCGAAGAGCGCATCCAGATGATGTCGCGCTCGCGCAGCCAGTTCTTGAAAGTCGAAAAAAGCCTGTTAGGTGGGCGCTAATATGACGAGACAGCTCGTTCTAGCAATCAACCCGGGATCGACGTCAACGAAAGTCGGTTTATTTGAGGGCTCAGACGAAATTTTGTCGAAAACGGTCCGCCACGGAGAAGATGTCACAGGATTGTCACTCCCGGAACAATTGCCTCACCGGGAGCAAGAAGTACGGGACTTGTTAATTGAATCGGGCATCGCCGGCGAATCGTTGTCGGCGATCGTCGGTCGCGGCGGACTGCTCGCCCCAATGACTTCGGGGACGTATGCCGTCAATGAACTCATGCGCGAAGATCTCACGAGTGGGCGCTACGGCGTGCACGCATCCAACTTGGGCGGCTTGATCGCCTATAAGCTCGGAGAATTATTTCAAGTACCGAATTTTATCGTCGACCCGGTAGTCGTCGACGAGATGCATGACTTCGCACGAGCGACGGGCATGCCAGAAATAAATCGACGGAGCATCTTCCACGCCTTGAATCAAAAAGCCGTGGGCAAGCGCTTCGCCGCAGAAAATGGAAGCGATTACAACGAGCTCAACTTGATTATCGCGCATCTCGGGGGCGGCATCACGGTCGGGGCGCACGCGTCCGGGAACGTCATCGATGTGAACAATGGACTCGACGGCGACGGTCCGCTCGCACCGGAACGAGCCGGCTCGATTCCTGTTGGACAGGTAGTAGAACTATGTTATAGTACCAGGTATAATAAAGACGATATGAAACAGAAAATCGTCGGTCGCGGTGGATTGTATGCGCACCTCGGGACGGTCGACGCCATCGAGATCGAAGACCGGATGGCGGCAGGTGACGATAAGGCCGCACTTCTCTATGAGACGATGGCGTACCGAGTCGCCCAAGAGATCTCCAAGCACGGGGCCACGCTGTCAGGGAACGTCGATGCCATCATCTTGACGGGCGGGATCGCCTACTCGGATTGGCTGACCGGGAAGATCAAAGACCGGGTCGGCTACTTGGCACCCGTCCACGTCTATCCGGGTGAGGATGAATTGAAGGCGCTCACGGAAGGGGCCCTCCGGATCATCCGGCAAGAAGAAGCTGTAAAAGCATATGAGGGGGATACACATGGCACGAGAATTTGATGTCATCGTCATCGGCGGCGGACCTGGTGGTTACGTCGCCGCGATCAAAGCGGCGCAGGCCGGTAAGCACGTCGCGATCGTCGAGGCGGAAAAACTAGGCGGGACATGTCTACATAAAGGCTGCATCCCGACAAAAGCGCTCTTGAAGGCAGCGCACGTCTATCAAACGGCGAAACATGGCGAAACGTATGGCGTAGAAGTCGGGACGGTCACGTTCAACATGGGACGGGCACAAACGTTCAAACGAGAGCTCGTCTCCGGCCTTGAGAAAGGCATCGAGCACTTGATGAAGCAAGGGAAAATCGAAGTGTTCCGCGGCAAAGCCTCGATCTTGGGACCGAGCATCTTCTCGCCCCAACCGGGAACGGTCGCGGTCGAGGATGAAACCGGCGAGTCGGAGCTGTTGTTGCCGAACCAGTTGATCATCGCGACGGGATCGATCCCCCGGGAGCTCCCAGGGTTGCCGTTCGATCATGAGCGCATCCTCAACTCAGACGACTTGCTCCAGTTCGAGCAGTTGCCGACGTCCATCGCCATCATCGGAGGCGGCGTCATCGGCGTCGAATGGGCGTCGATGCTGATCGACCTCGATGTCGACGTGACGCTGATCGAGGTCGGCGAACGTCTGTTACCGCTCGAAGACAAGGCCGTCTCGCGAGAAGTCGAGCGACTGCTCAAGAAACGCGGCGTGCGTGTGAAGAAAAATGTGACGGTCGACCCGGAACGCACGACCGTGTCAGCGGACGATGTCGCGCTCGCGGTCGGCGACGAAGAGATCACGGTCGACTGTGTGCTCGTCTCGATCGGTCGGATCGCGAATACGGAAGACCTCGGGCTGCAGAACACGTCGATCATCGTCGAGAACGGCGTCATCCAAGTCGACTCGCAATATCGGACGAAAGAACGTCACATCTTTGCGATCGGCGACTGCATCGGAAAACTCCAGCTCGCCCACGTCGCGTCAGCTGAAGGTGTCAAAGCGGTCGAAGCGATTCTCGGTCAAGAACCGACACCGCTCGACTACAACGTCATCCCGCGCTGTGTATATGGTGTACCCGAAGTCGCATCGGTCGGATTGACCGAAGAGGCGGCAAAAGCAGCGGGACACGTTGTCAAGACGGGGACGTACCGTTTCAACGGTCTCGGAAAAGCCCGGATCGAAGGACAGGCCGACGGATTCGTCAAGCTGATCTCAGATTCGGACACTGACGACCTGCTCGGAGTGCACATCGTCGGACCGAAAGCGACAGAACTGATCACTGAAGGCGGGCTCGCCCTCGTCTTGAACGCGACGGCTTGGGAGATGGGTCAGCTCGTCCACCCGCACCCGGCACTGAGCGAAGCATTCCAAGAAGCGGCGCTCGCCGTGGACGGGTTACCGATTCATGCCTAAGGAGGAAACAGAAAATGGAACAAATGACTGTGAATTCATATGAAGAGCTCGGTTTGTCGAAACAAGACCTCACCGCGATGTTTGAGACGATGGTCCGGGCCCGTAAAATCGATGAACGGATGTGGAAATTGAACCGAGCCGGGAAAATCCCGTTCGTCGTCTCGTGTCAAGGACAAGAAGCGGCCCAAGTCGGGGCGGCGTTCGCCCTCGAGAAAGGGACCGACTACATTCTCCCATACTACCGGGACGTCGCCGTCGTCTTGCATTTCGGTCAGACGGCGCGTGACTTGATGTTGTCGGCGTTCGCCAAAGCGGAAGACCCGAACTCGGGCGGCCGGCAAATGCCAGGTCACTTCGGCTCGAAACAACTTCGCATCGTGACGGGGTCGTCTCCGGTGACGACGCAAGTACCGCATGCGGTCGGTGTCGCACTCGCGGCCAAACTGAAAAAAGAAGAGCTCGTCACGTTCGTATCGTTCGGTGAAGGCTCGTCGAACCAAGGGGACTTCCACGAAGGGGCAAACTTTGCCGGCGTGCATAAGCTTCCGGTCATTTTGTTCTGTGAGAACAACAAGTACGCGATCTCGGTACCGCTGTCGAAGCAACTCGCCTGCGAGCGCGTCTCGGACCGGGCGAAAGGATACGGGATGCCAGGAGTGACGGTTGACGGGATAGACCCGATCGCCGTCTACGTCGCCGTGAAAGAGGCCCGCGCCCGCGCACTCCGCGGAGAAGGGCCGACGTTAATCGAGGCGGAAGTCGAACGGCTCGTGCCGCACTCGTCGGATGATGATGACAAGGCGTACCGCTCGTCAGAAGAACTCGCCGAACTGAAAAACCGCGACGGGATCCAGTTGTTCCGGAAGCGATTGCTCGAAGATGGCGTCGCAACCGAGGCCGAACTCACAGACATCGAGACGAAAGTCGACGTCGAAGTGAACGAAGCGACGACGTACGCCGACAAGGCGCCTTACGCGTCACCGGAATCGACGATGGACCACGTGTACGAGGGGGATAACTGATGAAAACGTTTATTGAAGCGATCAACGAAGCAATCCATGAAGAGATGGAACGCGATGAGAACGTGTTCGTGCTCGGTGAGGACGTCGGCGTCCGCGGTGGTGTCTTCCGGGCGACGCAAGGCTTGATTGAAAAGTATGGTGAGGACCGTGTCATCGATGCTCCGCTCGCTGAAAGTGCGATCGCAGGCGTTGGGATCGGTGCGGCCATGTATGGGATGCGGCCGATCGCCGAGATGCAGTTCGCCGACTTCATCATGCCGGCCGTCAACCAAATCGTGTCCGAGGCGGCGAAAATCCGTTATCGCTCGAACAATGACTGGACGTGCCCGATGGTCATCCGGGCGCCGTTCGGGGGCGGGATCCATGGCGCGCTCTATCATTCACAGTCGGTCGAGGGCATGTTCAACTCGACGCCTGGTTTGAAAGTCGTCATCCCGTCCGACCCGGTCGACGCCAAAGGACTGCTCAAGGCGGCGATCCGTTCGAACGATCCTGTCCTCTTCTTTGAGCATAAACGGGCGTACCGCTTGTTAAAGGCGGACTTACCGACTGACGACTATACGGTCGAGATCGGCAAGGCCGCCGTCAAACGCGAAGGCGACGACGTGACGATCATCACGTACGGCCTCTGTGTCCATATGGCCCAAGAAGCCGCGAAGACGCTCGAGGCGGAAGGGATCAGCACGCATATTTTGGATTTACGCACGGTCTATCCGCTCGATCAAGACGCGATCGTCGAAGCCGTTAAGAAGACGGGTAAAGTCCTGCTCGTGACCGAAGACAACAAAGAAGGTAGCATCATCGGGGAAGTTGCAGCCATCATCGCCGAGAAAGCGCTGTTTGAACTCGATGCGCCGATCGAGCGCTTGGCAGGGCCGGACGTGCCGGCGATGCCATACGCGCCACCGATGGAGAAGTATTTCATCGTATCCCCTGAAAAAATTGCGGAGCGGGCCCGTCAGCTCGCTGCGTTTTAAGGAGGGGCCTCATGGAACAGACAATCAAAATGCCACAACTCGGGGAAAGTGTGACCGAAGGGACGATCACGACATTCCTCGTCAAGCCGGGCGACCGGGTCGAAGAGTATGAACCACTCGCTGAAGTCATGACCGATAAAGTGACGGCCGAGATCCCGGCGACGAGTGCTGGGATCATTAAAGAGCTGTTGATTGGTGAAGGCGATACGGTCAGCGTCGGAACACCAGTCTTGACGATGGAAGTCGCAAGCGCTACCGATGAGCCCGCCGAAGTGACAACTGAAGACACGAAGCAGCCGGAACAGGCTGCGGTCGTCGCGACCGTTCCTGTTTCCGCGCCGCCGCGTAATAGAAGCGCGAACGGGCGTTTCTCACCGGCCGTCATCCGTCTCGCGAGTGAGAATGATATCGATTTGGATCAACTCGACGGCTCAGGACTCGGTGGCCGGATCACGCGGAAAGACGTCCTTCGTTACTTATCGGAAGGTCGTCCGCGCCAACCGGAACCGGCGACGCAAGTACCGGTTCAAGAGACGATGACGCAAGTGAAGCTCGATGTGCCAGAAACCGTCACGAAACCGTCCGTCGCGCCAATGACCGCTTCGACACCGAGTGAATCGTCAGACCGTATCGAGATGATCCCGACGGCGGGTGTCCGTCAAGCGATCGCGAGCAACATGGTCCGCTCGAAGCACGAGGCACCACACGCATGGCTCATGATCGAAGTCGACGTGACGAACCTCGTCGAGGCGCGCGCCAAATTGAAAGATGAGTTCTTCGAACGGGAAGGCGTCAAGTTGACGTTCATGCCGTTCTTCATGAAGGCGGCGGTCGAGGGTCTGAAGAAACATCCGATGATGAATTCGGAGTGGGCCGGGGACCATATCAAAGTCCATAAAGATATCCATCTATCGGTCGCCGTCGCGGCGAACGATGCGCTCTACGTCCCGGTCATCAAGCATGCGGACGAGAAGAACATCAAAGGGCTCGCCGTCGCGCTTCAAGACGTCGCCGGCCGTGCCCGCGCGAACCGTTTGAAAGCCGACGAGATGCGCGGCGGCACGTTCACGATCAACAATACGGGTGCTTTCGGATCAATCCAATCGGCCCCGATCTTGAACTACCCGCAAGCGGCGATTCTCTCGGTCGAATCGATCGTGAAACGTCCCGTCTGGGTGAACGGTATGTTCGCGGCACGCGACATGGTCAACTTGTGCATGTCGGTCGATCACCGCGTCCTCGATGGTCTCGTCGCCGGACAGTTTTTACAGGCGATCAAACAGTCGCTCGAATCAATCGACCCGAACACGTACACACTTTATTGAGCCAAAAAGGAGCCACGGACGCATGTCCGTGGCTCCTTTCGTTAAATTGACCGTTCAATCAATGACTCGATGTCGCGGCGAATGCGTTCGGGCGAAGATAAGTCGGCCTGTGAGTAACTGAGCCGATGTGTCGACTCATCGGTCCCGGTTAAGTCGGCGAATAGACTGCCTAAACTATGGACGCTCTTGTCGACTTGGATCAACAAGTCGAGGCTCGTCTCGTCTTGGAGCAAGATGACCTCGAGTTCGTCGAGCCGACGTCCGAAACTTGTGCCGTTCGGCGAATACTCGAGCTCTTGAGCGATCGGGAGTCGTCCCGAGCGCTGTCTGGCCGGCAGCATCTCGGTGTCGGCTTTTTTCAACCGGAAACCGATATCGTCGAGCACGTCGAGGATGACTTGCTGCTTGTGGTTCGGTTTGACGAGAATCGAATCCTCGTCTTTCGGGTCGACCGCTTGGGCGATATCGAGGCCGGTCTCGATCCATGTCTTCGACTGGCTGACGGAGATCGGTGTGTTGAACGGCACCTCGATCGTGAACGGGATCTCTTTCACTTCGTCCGGTCCGATCATGAACGGGGCCTCGTTCAACAGGATTTTTTCGATCGTGAACGTCGAATAGGTCGTCTTGTCATTGACCTCGTGCTTGTAGAGCGTATTGAAGAAAATGTAGATACGGTCGACCGATTGTTCGACGTTGCCGCCTTTGATGTGGACGACCCCGTCGAGCGTACCGCCGGGAACACAACTGTTCTCCGCAAGGCGCGTATCGACGGTCGCGGCCCCGATTCCAATCGATGAAAGTAACTTTTTAAACATATGGTGATCCTCCTTTGACGTTTGCACGTGTTCGTGTAATAGTATGTACGGATGCACGTTTAAAAAGTTTCGCAACTACTTAAAAAAAGGATGAATCAAGTGGAATATACAGATTTGATGGAACGGCTCAACGGTCTGATCGAAGATGGGGAGCTCGTGACGGCGACAATCAGTCAACCACGTCAAAAATCGAGCGATTTACGCCGGGTGAAACTGAAGCCGGTATTGTTGAAAGATGAGTACCACATACAGTTTGAATACCAATTTGAGCGCGTCATGAAACATAAAAATTTACGTACGGAAGAAGCGATCGCAGAGCTTGGACAGCTGCTCGAAAACTTCCGGCAAGGACAGTTTCAGCTGAAAGCGACCGAGCTCCATTTCCAACTCTCGAAAAAGTTTAAAGTGACGTATAAAGAGCGGCCAACGGACGTGAAGCAAGTGAAACTGACGCACAACCGCGAAAAGCAGTACGTGCTGCCGGTCGATGAGCCGGTCCCGTTCCTGATTCGCCTCGGCGTCCAGTCGGCAGATGGGAAAGTGAAGCGTCAGAAGTACGATAAGTTTAAACAAATCAACCGGTTCCTCGAGTTCATCGAGGATTCGATCAAATACCTCCCGACCGACCGGACTGTCCGGATTCTCGATTTCGGTTCGGGCAAATCGTATCTGACGTTCGCCTTGTACCATTTCTTGCATGAGATGAAAGGGTATGACGTACACATCACCGGGCTCGATTTGAAGAAGGAAGTCATCGAGGAGTGCGCCGGGATCGCCCGCGACCTCGGCTACGAGCGGCTCGAGTTTCTCGTTGGGGACATCAATGAATTTGAAGGCGAGTCGGCGGTCGATATGGTCGTCACGCTCCATGCCTGCGACGTCGCGACCGACATGGCGCTCGCGCGAGCGGTCCGCTGGGGGGCGAAAGTCATCTTGAGCGTGCCGTGTTGCCAGAAAGAACTGAACCGGCAACTCGAGGCGCCGAGCCTCGACGTCATGCTTCAACACGGCCTCGTCAAGGAACGGTTCGCGGCGCTCGCCACCGATTCGATCCGGGCCGAACTGCTCGGTCTCGTCGGCTATGAAGCGCAGTTGCTCGAATTTATCGACATGGAACATACACCAAAAAATATTTTGATTCGCGCCTATTTGACGAACCGCGAAGCGACCGAAGAGCAGCGCGTCCGCTACAAAGCGTTCAAGTCGTTACTCGGTGCGGACCCGTTCCTTGAAGGTCAGTTGAGCGATAGACTTGTCCTAACCGATCCACAAGACGTAAAATAAGAAAGATAAGACGAAAGTCGAAAGGGGAAACAATATGGATTTTCAATTATACTTTCAAGATGTAGTCGAACAGGCACGCAATGAGGTACGGGCAGCAGGATACACCGAACTGACGACACCGGAAGAAGTCGATGCGGCACTGAAAAAAGAAGGCAAGACGCTCGTGCTCGTCAACTCGGTATGTGGTTGCGCCGGTGGGATCGCTCGTCCGGCCGCGGCCTATGTGAACAAGATGGAAGGCACGAAACCGGATCAGTTCGTCACCGTCTTCGCCGGACAAGACCGGGAAGCGACGGACCGGGCTCGTGAGTATTTCGAAGGGTACGCCCCGTCGTCACCATCGATCGCGCTACTCGAAGATGGAAACATCGTCACGATGGTCGAACGGAGCACGATCGAGTCGTCGACGGCTGAAGAGCTCGTCGAACAGTTACAGACGTTGTTCGATATTTATTACGCGTAATCAATGTGTGGGCGCAAAGGCTTTGCCTTTGCGCTTTTCCTTAAGAAGGGATCGATCGAATGGAACCAGTCGTTAAAATCATGAGTGAGGCGGAATATGCGATCGCCTTGTCGCGAGGTGAGATCAACGAAGAATCGCTCCAAACGGAAGGATACGTTCGTTGCTGCACCCCGCAACAGATCAGTAAAGTCGCGAGGCGTCACTATCACGGGGAGCGGGTCGTGCTCGTCTCATTCCATATTAGCCGCCTCGGCAGCTTGCTCCACTACGAGCTAGATGAGGACGGAGATCGCTATCCTCACGTATATAGCGCCATCCCGATCACGTCGGTAAAACGGGTTCAACCTTATGGGTCGACAGATAACGGTACGGTCACGTATTTCGCTTACGAGCGGATGTGACCGTATTTTTTTTGAATTTTATGCATGAATATACTTTACAATTAATAATTATGTGTATATAGTGGTTGAAGAACAAGTCAGACATATGAAGAGCGGAAGAACTATTGAGACAGAAAAACAAATATGTCATAATTTTGTTAAAGTTCTGACAATTCCATCTTATTGAAAAGGGGAAAATGAACATGAAAAAAAGTTTTCTAGCATTATGTATCGCAGCACTGGCTGCATTTTCGGTCGCCTGTGGCGCCGACGTCAATGAAGGCGGGTCATCGTCGACGAATGAGGAAGACGACAAAGTCCTCGTCATGGGGACGAGCGCGGATTACTTCCCTTATGAGTTCGTCGATACGGCGAGCGGTGACGAGATCGTCGGATTCGATATCGACATCGCCAAACAAGTGGCCGACAACATGGGCTATGAATTGAAAATAGAAGATATGGACTTCGGTAGCTTGCTCGGGGCCTTGAACGCCGGACGCGTCGATTTCGTCATGGCGGGTATGACGCCGACTGAAGAGCGGAAAGAGAACGCTGATTTCACAGATATTTATTTCACGGCGAAAAACTTGATTCTATCAAAAGGCGACGCGATTCAAACGCTTGAAGACCTAGACGGGAAACAAGTCGGCGTCCAGCTCGGTTCGATCCAAGAAGGGATTGCCAAAGACCAGATCCCTGGCGCGGAAATCGTCGCCTTGAACAAGATCCCTGAGATCATTCAAGAGATCAAGACAGGCCGCATCGACGCAATGGTCATCGAAGACACGGTCGCGAAGAAGTACCTCGACCAAGACAGCGAGCTATCGACGTTTGAAATCGTTGACGAAGAAGAAGCCGGCTCGGCCGCGGCTTTCCGTAAAGACGATGAGCTCCGCGATCAATTCAACGAAGAGTTGAACAAATTGATCGAATCAGGAGAAATCGAGAAGTTAGCTCAAAAATGGTTCGAAGAAGAAGCAGCACCAGCTGAATAATTATGGATCAAGGCTGACTGAAAACATCAGTCAGCCTTTTTTAGGAGGAACTTATAATGGATTTTAGTCGGATTTATGATTCTATGCCGTATATTCTTGAAGGGATCCCGGTCATGTTCCAAGTCGTGCTCGTCTCGGCGCTGTTCGGGATCACGTTCGGTGTCGTCGTGGCCACGTTCAAGATTGTGCCGAACCGTCTCGTCAACTTCATCGGACACGCCTACACGGCCGTGTTCCGGGGAACACCGCTCATCTTGCAACTCGCCATCATCCACTTCGGCTTGCCGCAGTTGACGGGCTTTATCACGACACCTTATCAATCGGCCGTCATCGCCTTCTCGCTCAACTCGGCGGCGTACATCTCGGAGATCATTCGGGCCGGGATTCAAGCGGTCGACAAAGGCCAGTGGGAAGCGTCTGACGCACTCGGTGTCCCTTATGTCAAACAGCTGCGCTCGATCATCTTGCCGCAGGCGTTTAAAAACATCTTGCCTGCACTCGTCAACGAGATGATCACGCTCACGAAAGAGTCGGCACTCGTCTCGACGGTCGGCGTCCTCGATATTATGCGCCGGGCCCAAATCGTCGGAGGACAGAAGGCGATCTACTTCGAACCGCTCCTGTTCGCCGGTGTGATATACTTTACGATAGTAATGGTGTTGACATACTTTGGTCAACGTCTTGAAAAACGGTTAAGAAAGAGTGATGGCAGATGATACAAGTAAAGGATTTATACAAACAGTTCGGTGACCTTGAAGTGTTGAAAGGGATTACGACTTCGATTGAAAAAGGAGAAGTCGTCGCCGTCATCGGTCCGTCGGGTTCCGGTAAGTCGACGTTCTTACGTTGTTTGAACATGCTCGAAGTGCCGACAAGCGGAACGGTCAGCGTCGCCGGATACGAGTTGACGAAAAAAGGGGCCAACGTCTCGAAGGCACGGCAAAATATCGGGATGGTGTTCCAACAGTTCAACTTGTTCCCGCATATGAACGTGCTCGACAACTTGACGTACGCACCGATCAACGTGTTGAAAGTCAGCAAGGCTGAAGCGATCGAACGAGCGAAGACGTTGCTCGAGCGTGTCGGATTATCGGAGAAGATCGATGCTTATCCGAGTCAGTTGTCAGGCGGACAAAAACAACGTGTCGCGATCGCCCGGGCGCTTGCCATGGAGCCGAACGTCATGCTGTTTGACGAGCCGACGTCGGCGCTCGACCCAGAGATGGTCAATGAAGTGCTCGACGTCATGAAAGGACTCGCCGATTCAGGGATGACGATGGTCGTCGTCACGCACGAGATGGGCTTTGCCCGTGAAGTGGCTGACCGTGTCCTGTTCCTTGATGAAGGCATCTTGATGGAGGAAGGCAAACCGGCCGACCTGCTCCTCAACCCGCAGACGGACCGGGCCAAACGGTTCTTAGAAAAAGTCTTGTGATGACACGTTCCATCTGACACTAGAAAGGGAGGGTTCGAATGAAGATCACTTACTATGGCCATGCGACAGTCCAGCTCGATATCGACGAAATGAGCGTCTTGATCGATCCGTTTTTGACGAGTAACCCGCATACAGACGTCGACCCGGCGACATTGAAAGCCGACTACATCTTGTTGACGCACGCGCATTTCGACCATATCGAGGACGTCGAACTGATCGCAAAGGAAACGGGCGCGACGATCGTCGCGACACATGAACTCGCGACCTATTACGAGAAAAAAGGCTATTCGGTCCACGGCATGAACATCGGGGGCGGGTATTCCTTCCCGTTCGGCCGTGTGACGATGACGCAGGCGTTCCACAGCTCGAGCCTTGACATGGGCGACGTCCCGGTCTATATGGGGATGCCGGGGGGCTTCATCATCGAGACGAACTCGCTGACGCTTTACCATGCGGGTGATACGGCATTGTTCTCGGACATGAAACTGTACGGTGAACGGTTCGAGATCGACGTCGCCTTCCTGCCGATCGGGGACAACTTCACGATGGGGCCGGTTGACGCGCTCGATGCCGCCCATTGGCTGCAGGCGAAACGAATCGTCCCGATCCATTTCGATACGTTCCCACCGATCAAACAAGATGCACGTGCTTTCTGTGACCAGTTACATCAGCGCGGTCTGTTGATCGAACCGAACACGACGATCGAGATTTGATGACGCGTCAAGCGATTCAAGCTACTGAACGTTTCGTGACGAAGCTTCATACCGGGGATCATACCGGGCATGACGTGAGTCATCTCGAACGGGTGCGTCGGCTCGCCGAACATCTCGCTGAAGGGATGGCGGTCGACCCGCTCGTCGTCACACTCGCGGCACTGCTTCATGACGTCGAGGACGCGAAACTCGGTCGAGCCAAAGGGCTCGTCCGACATCATCTCGAGACGATCGCCCTCAGTACAAGCCAGACGGACCACGTACTCGCCGTCATCGCGGAGACATCGTTCTCGCAAGGCAGACTGCCGACGACGCTCGAGAGTGCGATCATTCAAGACGCGGACCGGCTCGATGCGGTCGGTGCGATCGGCATCGCCAGGACGTTCCAGTATGCCGGATCACGCGGGACACCACTCTATGATCCGGATGACCCGTCGAGCGCCATCGCGCATTTTAGTGACAAACTGCTCTTGCTCGCGGACGGGATGCATACGGACCGGGCGAAAGCGATCGCCCGCGACCGTCACGCGTTCATGACGTCTTTCTTGAAGCGGTTCGAGGCGGAATGGGTTGGCGAAGATATGTAAAACGGCCGAGGAGGGATCCTCGGCCGTTTGGCGTTAAAATGGATGTTTATTGAGCCAATGCCCGCCGTCGAGCGAGATGCATTCACCGTTCAAGTAACGCATCTCATCCGACGTCATCCAGAAAGCGAGGTCGGCGATCTCTTCCGGTGTCCCGAAGCGGCCGAGCGGGACGTTGCGGCGGATGCGTTCGACTTCTTTGACGTGGACGGCGAGTTTGTCGGCCCCGCCGGTCCGTTCGATCGGCCCCGGGCTGATCGCGTTCACGCGGGCCCCGAACTGATAGCCCCATTCGACGGCGAGCGTCCGGGTCAAGTTCAGGACGCCTGCTTTAGCGGCGGCGCTTGGTGCGACACCAGCACCCGCCTGCCACGCGTACGACGCGACCATGTTGATGATCGAGCCGTCACGTAGTTGTTCGCGCTCCCAGTGCTTTCCGAGGACGTGCGTACAGTTGAACGTGCCGTTCAAGACGATGTCGATGACACTCGTCCAACCGTTCGGTGTCAAATCGAGCATCGGACAGACGAAATTGCCGGCGGCGTTATTGACGAGCGCATGCACCGGACCGAATCGTTCGACAATCTGATCGAGCGCTTGGGCGCACGCCTCGTAATCGCGGACGTCGTGTTGGACGGGTAACGCTTGTCCCGCACCGATCGCCTCGAGTTCAGCCATCGTTTCTTGCAGGCGCTCCTCGTTACGGCCGCTGATGGCGACGTTCCAGCCTTCGGTTTTAAATTTTAGCGCCATCGCTTTCCCCATGCCGGACGAACCTCCGGTAATCCAAATCGTTTTCAAATGAATCTCCCCCTTTGAATGAATGGTCGTTCATTTTTAGTATTCGGGTTTGACTCTAGGGATTCCTGCAAAAAAAACGACGGCCGTTTGGCCGTCACTGGAGCTGTTTCAAATAGTTTAATCCGAGCTCGCGGTCGATGCGATACATCGTCCCGGCGACTTTCTCGCCCCAATACGGATCCGAGGCGTAGAAGACGTTGACACCTTCCTGTTTGTTGCCGGGGAACGGGCCGCGGTCGTACGATCCGGTCACATACTTCTCGGCGAACAAGCGGGCCGCAGCATCGACACTCGCCTCGACTGAAGCGAACGTCGAGGCGTTTCCGCTCGGGTCGTCATCCGTCGCTTTGAACCCGAAGAGATTATTTTTATCGCGGGCGATCGCGGACGTCCCGTATCCCGATTCGTGACCGGCGACGGCGAGTAAGAACAGGGCGTTAATACCGAACGCGGCTTCAGCGTCCTTGAACGCATCACCTTTTCCGGTGAGCGGACTGTCACCGAGCGTGGCAAGAAATTGATCGAGTTCGCGGGCCGAGTACGGGGATTTGGACTGAATCGAGGCGAATTGGTACGGTGAATCGAAGACGTCCCGGACGTTTTCGGTATAAAACCGGTCCGACGCTTCCTGCGGGGCCGGTCCGACCAAAAACGTCCCAGCCAAGTTCCCGTTCGCTTCGACGGTATGGAGTACTTGTCCGTCCCGCATCTCGTAATAGCCGCGTTTCTCGACGACGGCGTCCGGGTAGAGCGTCATGTCGGCCAGCGGTACGTACACGTCGGCACCGGAGATGGTGACTCGCAAATGGTCGGAACCCTTTCCGACGAGCCTAAGCCGGGTGCCGCCGGCGACGTACGACTGCCGCTCCTTGAACTCGGCATCTTTATACAGGTTCGTGACCCGGTCGGTCGGCGTGACGGCGATCCCGGTACCGGTAAAGTCGATGACTTCGCCGGACGGGCCGAGCAAGGCGCGATTGTCGCCGCGTTCCATGTAGGTGCGGGCTTCAGCGAGCGACTCGAAGTGACGGGACGAGACGTCACCATCAGCGAACGTCTCGACGGTGTACGTCCCATTGCCCCGCTCTTGTAACCAAAGAAAGCCGAAGATGGCAAGTGCTAAGGTGAGCAGGGCGGGCAAGAGCCGGCGTCGTTGTTTTTTCTTCAATAGGATCACTTCCAAACTTGAGGATTGCCAAACAGAGAAAACTAGTAAACAATTTTGTATGAGAGGAGGGAATGATATGAAAATTGGTACACGTACGTTAAAGACGGCGGTCGCGGCGGGGATCGCGATGCTCATCGCTGAGACGATCGATCTCGATTACTACGTCTTCGCGGCCATCATCGCCATCCTCAGCATCCAAGAGACGCGCAAGAAGTCATTCCGGGCCTCATATGAACGTGTCATGGCAAGCTTGCTCGCCATCGGGATGGGCGCGTTGATGTTCACGTTACTTGGCTATTCGCCGGCGACGCTCACACTTTATTTTGTCATGTTCATCCCGCTCGTTCAACAGCTCAAACTGCAGGACGGCATGATCACGAGTGTCGTCATCTTGACCCATCTGTACACCGAAGGACGGTTCTCGCTCGACTTGTTCTTGAACGAACTCCTGTTGATCGCGATCGGGGTTGGCGTCGGGCTCGTCGTTAACATGTATATGCCGACGCTCGATAAAGACATCGAGCGCATTAAAGAGAGTATCAACCGGGCGCTCGCGGTCCACTTCTATGACGTCGCAGCCTGTGTCGAGACCGGTGTGTACAATAACCATTCGATGATGCTGTTGAAGACGCGTGACTATTTAAAGAACGGGAAAGACTTGGCGCTCCGCCGGATGGGAAACTCGATCGGGAAGCGCAACGAAGACATGGACTATCTATACTTTCGGATGCGCGAGCGCCAGTACGATATTTTGAAGCGGATTGCTGATAATGCGCGGGAAATCACGATGGTCGTCAATGAGGCGAAACCCGTCGCCGCGTTTTTACGCCGCGTCGGCGACAACGTCAACGAGCAGGCTGACGCCTCGGCGTTTCTTCGCGAGCTCGAGGACATCATCGACCATTATCGAAAAAACGTACCTCTCCCCACATCGCGTGAGGAATTTGAGGTACGCTCGTCGCTGCTCAATATTTTGTCAGATGTGAAGAGTTACTTGATCTTGAAAGAACGGTACATTCTCCTGTTACAGGAACATGGCCATCCCCGACAAAAACGTGCTAAGCAAGAAGATTGATACGATGACGACGACGCCGATTTGAATGATGCGTTGTCGTTTCTGTTGTTTTTTTCTCATGAGGATCCTCCAAAACGTGTTTGACCTCATTGTACAGAATGGAAAAGGTTCGTGCAAACGACATGAGTTTGTTATAATGACCAAGAAATGTTTGGATGGAGGGATGTTTTTATGGTAAACGAGACACGTGTGCTGGACACATTTTTACAGTTGGTCAGCATCGATTCAGAGACAAAAGAAGAAGCAGTCATCTGTGAGCATTTAAAGTCGGTCTTCACAGAACTCGGATGTGACGTCTACGAAGACGACGCATCGACAAAAACTGCACATTCAGGAAACAATCTTATCGTCACGTTGGCTGCGACGAAACAGGGCGTTGACCCGATTTACTTCACGGCCCACATGGATACGGTCACACCAGGTAAAGGCATCAAAACGAGTATTAAAGACGGTTATATCGTCACGGACGGGACGACGATTCTCGGTGCCGATGACAAGACGGGGCTTACGGCGATGATCGAACTCGTTCGGGTCTTGAAAGAGGAGGCGATCCCACACGGTCAGATCCAGTTCGTCATCACGGTCGGTGAAGAATCGGGTCTCGTCGGTGCGAAAGTGCTCGACCTCTCGAAAATCGATGCGAAATTCGGTTTCGCACTCGACTCGGACGGATCGGTCGGCGATATTATCGTGGCAGCTCCAACCCAAGCAAAAGTGAACGCGAAAATTTACGGGAAGACGGCCCACGCCGGCGTCGCCCCAGAAAAAGGCGTCTCGGCGATTCAAATCGCAGCGAAAGCGATCGCAAAAATGAAGCTCGGCCGGATCGATGAAGAGACGACGGCTAACATCGGACGCTTCGAAGGCGGCCGCGCGACGAATATCGTCTGTGATTACGTCGAAGTGCTCGCCGAGGCCCGTTCGCTTATCCACGATAAGATGGAAGCGCAAGCCGAAGCGATGAAACAAGCGTATATCGAAGCGGCTGAGACGCACGGCGGTCGTGCTGAAGTCGAGATTGACATCATGTACCCGGGCTTCAAGTTCGAAGAAGGCGACGAGGTCGTCGAAGTGGCGAAGTCAGCCGTGACAGCAATTGGACGTCCGATTCGTATCCTTCATTCGGGCGGGGGCTCGGATGCGAACGTGATCGCCGGTGGAGGAATTCCGACGGTTAACCTTGCGGTCGGGTATGAAGAAATCCATACGACGAACGAACGCATGCCGCTCGTCGAACTGTATAAGTTGATTGAACTCGTTGTTGAAATTGTCGGGCAAGTCGCAACACCGGAAACAAACTAAAAAAAGAGCCGACGCTAAGTCGGCTCTTCCTATGTGTTCGTGTGTTTATGCGGCGAACTCCAACGATTCTAAAACGAGTTCGTCTGAGCAGTGAAGTTCGGTCGCTATGTCGTGAATTCGGATCGAGGTGCCTGCTTCTTGTTGGTGTTTGCGATTCATTGAAGTCGCTCGTTCCCGAATTACTTCATACAAAGCGTCGGAATGTTCAACTTTATTCATCACGGATCACATCCTTTTCAACGAGTGACTCAAGTATAGCATGGATTAGGCTAGCAGAAAGGACAAATATATTTATGAAGTTACATTTTTTAGGAACTGGTTCAGGCATGCCTTCGAAACAACGGAACGTTTCCGGGCTCGCACTCACATTGCCTAAACAGACGTGGCTGATCGATTGCGGGGAGGCGACCCAGCACCAGATTCTCCATACCACGATCAAACCGCGAAAAGTATCGGCTGTTTGGATCACGCATCTACACGGGGACCATGTCTTCGGGTTGCCAGGTTTCTTATCGACGCGTTCCGCCCTCGACGGAAAGGATCCGCTCACGCTGTACGGGCCGCGTGGCATCAAGCAATGGCTCGAGCTGACGTTGAAACTGACCGGTTCATATTTAGGCTATGACCTGACGATTGTCGAATATGAGGACGGGGACACGTTCGAGCAAGACGGTCACCTCGTCACGGTGCGGAAGCTCGCGCATCGCTTTCCATCTTACGGGTTTCGCATCGAGGCACCGGCGCGTCCGGGGACGCTCCTCGTCGACAAAGTGAGAGCACTCGGTATTCCGAGCGGTCCAATCTATCGGACAATCAAACAAGCAGACACGTTTGAATTTGCAGGGAAAACATACGCGTCTAAAGAATATGTCACAGAATCGGTCCGTGGAGCGATCGTCGCCATCTTAGGGGATACGACTCCGTGCGAGAATGCATTCGTGCTCGCACAAGCTGCCGACGTCCTCGTCCACGAGGCGACGTTTATGCAAGGGGAGTCAAAACTTGCGAGACAGTACGGTCACTCGACGACGATCGAAGCTGCAATGCTCGCGAACAAGGCGGGCGCGGGCCGATTGATCGTCACCCATATCTCAGCCCGCTACCAAGGCCGGGAAGCAGAATTTGAGGCCGAGGTCGTGTCTGGGTTTGCGGATAGCCATGTGGCAACCGACTTTTCCGAGTTTATAGTGGGGGATTGATGTGACAATACAACTATACGTTTGGCTAGGTTTCATCGTCATCAGCATGTTGCTAGGTGTAAGATTGAATCAGTTGAAAGAGCCAGAACCGAACTTTTTCGCCAAGTTCTTATTCTACTCGTTGCTCGGAATCGTTTCGTTTCCGATCGGCGGGTTTCATATCCCAATCGGATTTTTGATGTCATTCTTGTTCTTTCCGAAACGAAACAGCCGGTATAAATGGTACGGGGCGCTCGTCGGCTTCTTCTTCTTCATCGTTTTACTGTTCGTACCTTTGTTCGACCAATCCGAATTCCGGGCCGAATCTCAACAAATCGGGCCGGTGTCGGTGCAAGACGAGTCGTTCGACCGGATGACAGATACGATTTTACGCCGGATCAACGGCGAGGTGATCAAGCTCGATCGTAGCAAAATGATTGTCGACCGGGACGGTGAACTGCAATCACTCGAGTATTTGCTCATGGTCGAACGCAACAGCTCGTTCCAGCAAATCCGCATCAACTATGACGACTCAGGGGAACTTGAATATCGTCAAGTCGATGAGATGAACAAAGGTTCTGGCCGAGCCTTTTTCGAGAAGCTCGTCGACTTCGAACACGTGATCGAAGCCGTACGGGGGACAGTGTGGGAAGACTTTGCCAAACAAGTCGAGGCACCGCTCTTACAGTTCTCATTTGATGGACTGTACGACATGTACACGTTCGAGAACGAAGCGATGCTCATGATCAACCGGGACGGACGAATCGTCAAATTCTGGCTCCAGCGAGAACCTGTGCTCGCCAACAGTATTCAATTGACCGGTTTGACCCGTGAAGGCAGAGCGACAGGCGAAAAATATACGATTCTTTACAACTATTCCATCCACCAACGAGAGGATTTGACGGATCAATGAAAAAATTGCTCATCATGAGTGTGATGATACCTTTATTGGCAGCTTGTGCCGGAGAAGAGACGTCGAACGGACAAAGTGAGTCTTGTGACGTCGAACCGACGATTTCCGTTTATGACGCGTCGACGGAAGAGACGTTGTACCATGAGAAAAGTGTCTGCCTAGAGGATGGGGCGACGGTGCTCGATGCCCTCAAAGCGACAGAATTACCGATTGATTCTGTCGGAAGCGGGGAGATGACCTACGTCACGGCAATCGGTGGGATACAAGAAAAATCGGCCGGTCAGTCATCTGGCTGGGTGTATGCCTTTAACGGCAGCCCTGGCGATGAAGGGGCGGCTGCAAAAGAAGTCGAGTCCACCGATATTATCCAATGGCGGTTTGAAGAAGATGCGATTTCTTTCTTCGAATGAGGCGGATTTGGAGCGTAGACATGCTGTCACGCTCCTTTTCTTTCTACTCGTCCATCTGTACGTCTTGATTCATGTGAACGGTTCGTTAAGTCTGCTCGCCGGGCTGGTCGGGTTGTTACTGTTGGAGCGGCGCTTTCCCGTCGCGATGCTCGGTCTGCTTGTCGCGTTCGCGCTGATCTCGCTCGCACCGATCCTGTTCCAGTGGGACGTCTCCATCCGTGCGCTCAGCGACCAAATTGTCCGCTTGGCGACGTTTTTATTCGGAATGGTTTGGGCGAGCCGTTTCATGCGATTAGAACGGCTATTGCCGCTCTTGCGACGCTTTCCGCAATCGACCCGGTTGCTATACGGTGCTTGGGCGCTCGTCCCGTCCATGGAACGGGCCATCCGTTTGTCGCTCCGCAGTCACCAGCGACAAGACTGGCGAGAAGCGATCGTCGTCGGGATTGACAGCCAGCGCCGTGAACCCGTTTACGCGTTGCCGCGCCTACGTTCATTCCAAGGCGATGATCTCGTTCATCTGTTCATCCTGTTTATTTGCTTTGTGGCGGCGCTTAAGTGGTCACCACTCATCTGGTTGCTTTACCCGTATTTGACGAAAGGAGGTGTGCGAGATGCGTTGGTTATCCTCAGAGCACGGACGTCAGCAAATTGAGGAGTGGGTCGCTTCAGAGCGGGCCCATATCGTCAATCTCGATGACCCGCTCGCCGGTTCGGTCGCCTCACTGCTCGCCGGTGATGATGCGATGCGCGGCGCCGAACTGGCAGCGCTCTTACAAATCGATCATCTGTCCAAAAAACGATTTGATGAATGCTCGAGCGGAGAACAACAGCTCGTTCGAATCGCTCATGTGCTCGGCGAAAATCCCGATGCGCTCGTTCTCATCGAGCCGTTCCGTTATCTCGATCGATTCCGAAGCGAACACTTATCGATGCTACTTCGGCGGCTAGGACAGCTCGGGATTAGCGTTGCTTATACGGACCGGTCGCGTGAAGGCGGTGCAACACATGCGTTCACGGTCGTTAAGTCGTCTAGTGAAGCATCGATTAACGTCAAAGACGTGTCCTATCGTCATCCGTTGCAACCCGCCTACGCGGTCGAACACGTGTCGTATCGGTCTGACGGACCAGGGTTAACCGTGTGCATCGGGACGAACGGCAGTGGCAAGTCGACACTCCTAGAACTGATGGCGAAGAGCCTGCATCCGTTATACGGGAAAGTGAAGTTATCAGAGCGGCCGCTCTATCTTCCGGCAGACCCCGAGTACGGGCCGTTCCCAAAATCATTGAATCGACGGGTCGAACAGTTGCAGGCGGTACTCGCGTCCACGTCGTCACTCATCGTCCTCGACGAGCCGACGGTCGGACTGTCGGAGAACGAACGCGACGCCTTCGTTGCGGCAATCGTACAAAAAGCCGAGACGGCGCGTGTTTTATGTGCGACCCACGATGAACGCTTGATTGCGGCGGCAGGTCATGTCTTATGTATGGCGAGCGGAGCGGTCGTGTTTGACGGCACGCGCGAACAGTACGTGGATCGGAGTACGTTATGGTCACTTACGTCCTCGCCCTCATAACCGCATTCGCACTTTTGTCGAAGTTTGAGCGGACGAAGTCACCTATTTCCGTATTGACACAGCTTCTCGCGCTCGCCGTCATCGGACGGTGGCTTTTCATGGCCATCCCGAACGTGCAACCGACGACCGCACTATTGATGCTGACCGCGCTCTATTTTGGATGGACGAGTGCAGGCATGCTCGCTTTATTCGTCCCGCTTCTATCGGGACTTTTACTCGGCCTCGGTCCGTTCGTTTTGTATCAGTTTCTCGGTTGGTTGCTCGTGATCACGCTCGTTTACTTGTTACGACCGATCTTGTTGCGGTCGCGCATGTTACTTTGGTCAATCGGGCTCGGCTCTGGTTTTTTATTCGGCTGGACGACGAACTTGTCGTTCGCGGAAGTGATTGGAGCCGACTTTATCAAATTGCTCATCCTTAGCTTGCCGTTCGATTTGGCGCACGGAATCGCAAACGTCTTCTTTTTGATCGTCCTACATGATTTATTCGTTCGCATATTTGTCCGCGAAGACGGGTAAACATGAGTACTACTCGAGTGAGGTGGTTGAGCATGGGCGGATACGTCAATATGTATGAAATCGGTTTGTTCCTCTTCATCGGACTATTGTTTATGGCCGTCAATATCTTCTTGATGTCGCGTCGGCTCATTCGGACACGATACGCGATGTTGAGCATCCTCGCTTCGAGCGTCTGGCCGGCACTGATGATCGTCTTGTCCGTTCAAAACGTCAATCTTCTCGAGGAGATGCGAGCCCGAGCGGCGACACTTGAAGCTGTGTTCGCCTGGTCTCTCGTCGTCACGACGGCGCTCATGACGGTTATACCAGCTTTTATCTTTATTCGACGTCTGATTCAGCTGTCACGCCATGGCGGCTGATTCCTCAACCTAAAAAAGCAGAGCGACTCAAACGTTTGAGTCGCTCTGCTTTTTTAGGTTCAAGATGTCGGGAGCTGTTCGACCGAGGCATCTGTCGGTTTTTGGAATCGACGTAAAATTTCGAGACTGACAGCTCGCGGCATAATTTTCGCGAGTCCGACGAGCGCTTGGTTCGACAAGCCCGGGATGATGACCCGTTTATTTTTCATGACGCCCTTATAACCGAAGAAAGCGACGAGATGAGACGGCATTTTCGATACCATCATTTCGCTGCCGGCCCGGTTAAAGAAACCGGTGTCGGTCGGACCCGGGCAAAGGACGCTGACGTTTACGCCTGTGCCTTTCGTCTCGGCATGGAGCGCTTCTGTGAGTGATAAGACGTACGCTTTCGTCGCGTAATAGACGGCCATATACGGTCCCGGCTGGAATGCGGCGACAGAGGCGACGTTTAAGACGTAGCCGTGATTGCGGGCGACCATGTCAGGCAAGTACGCTTTCGTCAACTCGGTCAAGGCGTTGACATTCAACCGGACCTCTTCGGCCTCGGTTTCCGCATCGAGCTCGATAAACTCGCCGGCTGTACCGAAACCAGCGTTATTGATTAAAAAATCGACCGTGAGCCCGGCATCGTCAATCGCGTTCGTCAACCGCTTCACGGCGTTGTGTTCAGATAGGTCGAGGGCGAACACGTGCACGTTAATTGTGTATCGTTTTTCAAGTACTTTTTTGAGTTCATGTAACCGTGGCTCGCTACGAGCTACGAGAATACAGTCAAATCCATCTCGGGCCGCTAAGACGGCGAGATCTAGACCGATGCCAGTCGAGGCACCGGTAATCAAGGCTGTTTTTGTCAAAATCGTCCACTCCTTCGATTAAAAAGTCATACATTGTTACTGATTTCTTCACCAGTTGTTAAATTCCTGCTTCGTCGACACGCTTGAACGTGTGCTAAAGTATATCAAGAATATGTGATTAGACTCACAAAGTCAGGAGAAGAAGCGAAATGATGATTCAGCTAGTGACTACGGCACAAAGCGTCGACCAAGCAGAGGCGCTGATCATGGCGGGCTCCGACCGCATTTATATCGGAGAATCGAAATACGGGTTACGCCATAAAGGCGACTGGTCGTTACCGGCTGTGAGAGAAGTCACAGCGCTCGCCCATCGTTACGGCAAAGAAGTGACGGTCGCCGTCAATAATTTGATGCATAACGATCAAATCGAGGCGTTACCGGATTATTTACACACGCTCAAGCAAATCGGGATCGACAGTGTGACGGCGGGCGACCCAGGTGCCATCCGCTTGATCCGTAATGCCAATATCCCCTATTGGTACGATGCTCAAACGCTCGTCACGTCGGCGCGACACATTCAATTTTGGGGTAAGCGCGACGCCATCGGGGCAGTCGCGGCCCGTGAAGTGACACTGACCGAACTCGGGATGATTCAACAGCAGATCGGGCTCCCCGTCGAGGTTCAAGTGTACGGACCAACATGTATCCATCACTCGAAACGACCGCTATTGACGAACTATTTCAATGAGATCGGCCGGTCGAGAGAGGAGGCGGAAGTGCGCGAGTACTATATGAGCGAACCGTCTGATGCGGACAGTCGCTATCCCGTCTACCAAGACGACAACGGGACGCACGTCTTCTCCGAAGATTTGACGCTCATGGGTCAATTGCCGGCGCTCTTAAAAGGCGGACTGCATACGTGGAAACTCGAAGGGTGGCATGCCGGGGACGCGTTCGTCGACATCGTCCGTCTGTTCGACAAAGCCCGATCGGATTTGTTGAACGGCCAGTTCGACCGCACGCTCATGGAACGGCGTCTCGCCGAACTCCAACCTGAACAATTCCGGCTTGGGACCGGACTGTTGTTACGAAATCCAGAAGAGATCAAGTGAGGGGATCAAGATGAAAAAACGTCCAGAACTACTAGCTCCGGCAGGAAACTTAGAAAAATTAAAGATGGCGATTCTCTACGGGGCCGATGCGGTCTTTATCGGTGGTCAACAGTTCGGGCTCCGCTCGCGGGCCGGTAACTTCGGATACGAGGAGATGGCCGAAGGCGTCGCTTTCGCGCACGCGCGCGGGGCGAAAGTGTATGTCGCCGCGAACATGGTGACCCATGAAGGGGATATCGATGGCGCGGGCGATTTCTTCTGTCGACTCCGTGACATCGGCATCGACGCCGTCATCGTCTCGGACCCGGCCATGATCGAGGTCTGTCTCACGGACGCGCCCGGTCTTCCGGTCCATTTATCGACGCAGGCGTCGGCGACGAACTACGAGACGCTCCGTTTTTGGCAAGAGGAAGGGCTAGAGCGAATCGTCCTCGCCCGTGAAGTGTCGATGGAAGAGATCAAAGAGATGAAACGTCAAGTCGACGTCGAGATCGAGGCGTTCGTCCATGGCGCGATGTGTATCTCCTACTCGGGACGTTGCACGCTGTCGAACCATATGGCGCTCCGCGATGCGAACCGCGGCGGCTGTGCCCAGTCGTGCCGCTGGAAATACGGCTTCTTCGAGGCGGATGAGCTGTTGACAGACGACATGGCAGCGCGCGATGAGGAACCGTTCTCGATGAGTTCGGTCGATCTTGCGATGGTCCGGCACATACCCGATTTGGTCGATGCCGGCGTCGATAGCTTGAAAGTCGAGGGACGGATGAAATCGATCCATTACGTAGCGACCGTCTGTAACGTCTATCGTCAAGTCATCGACGCCTACTGCGGGGATCCTGAAGGATTCGTCTTCGACCCGGCATGGGAAGAAGAGATTTGGAAAGCAGCGCAACGAGAGCTCGCGAGCGGGTTCTATTACGGCATCCCGACCGAGAAAGAGCAACTGTTCGGCAAGCCGCGCGCCATCCCGCAATATGCGTTCGCAGCGCGCGTCATCTCGTATGAAGCGTCGACAGGCATGGCGACGCTCGAGCAGCGTAACCATTTCCGCCGCGGAGAAGAAGTCGAATTCTTTGGTCCCGGGTTCGTCCGCTTCACGCAACGGATCGACGAGTTGTTCGATGAGACCGGGATGCCGCTCGAGACGGCGAACCAGGCGATGATGACGGTACGCGTCAAAGTCGACCAACCTGTCGCGACCGACTTCATCATGCGAAAACGAAAAGCGGCAGCAGTGAAAGTTCCCGCTTCGAGTGCCCGTTGACACATCCGGCAAGGCAACATAGTCGACCGTTCCATCCAATCTTGCTACCCTATTAACATATACGAAAAAGGGGATGAAAGGATGAATCAGAACACGGAGCAACTTCGGACCGATCCGATCGGACGCCTGCTGTTTAAGCTGTCGCTGCCGGCGATGATCGGTATGCTGGTGACGGCGCTCTATAATATAATTGACACGATTTTCGTCTCGCGTGGCATCGGACCGGCTGCGGTGGCCGCGATCGGGATCGCGTTCCCGATTCAAATGATTCTGATGGCCGTCTCGAGTGCGGTCGGTCTCGGCGGGGCCTCGATCAGTTCGCGGAAACTCGGCAAAGGAGACGACGCCGGTGCCGCCGTCACGTTCATGAACGTGCTCGTGCTCGTTGGTGTGTTCGCCGCGTTCGCGGTCAGTTCGGCCATCTTCATGCTCGATTCGATCTTGACCGTGTTCGGGGCGACGTCGGAGATCATGGAATTGAGTCGTCAATACTTATCGGTCACGCTGATCAGTTCGCCGTTCTTCATGTTCACGCTCGCGGCGAGCGCGATGGTACGGGCCGAAGGACAGGCACCTTATCAGATGAAAGTGATGCTCACGACCGTCGTCGTCAACTTGGTGTCGACGCCGCTGTTCATCTTCACGTTCGGATGGGGTATTTACGGGGCGGCCTGGTCGACGGCACTCGCTCAAGTCGTCGGGTCGGTGCTCATGTTACGCTTCTTTTTCGCAAAAAATCGCCGAACCGAGCTCGACTTCCAATGGCGGAAGTTTCGGCTGCGGTTCGGCGAATTGAAGGAGATTATGGCAATCGGGTCATCCTCGTTCGTCATGATGGTGTCGCAATCGATCTTGTTCGTCTTCGTCAACATCATGCTCGGGACGTATGGTGGGACCCAAGAATTGGCCACGTTCGCCATTTTGAATAAGTTCATGGCGCTCGTCGGAATGCCGATCATGGGCATCGTCCAAGGCATGCAACCGATAGTCGGCTATAACTTCGGGGCGCGACAGTTCGAGCGGATGCGCGAGACGATTTGGACGGCGCTACGGGCTGGGATCGCGATTGCGGTCTTCATCTGGCTGACGCTCCAGCTGTTCCCAGAACCGCTCATGCGCATGTTCACGTCCGACGCGAACTTGATTGCTGGCGGGGTGACGGCGATTCATGTCCTGTTCGCTGTCTCGTTCTTAACGAGCGTCCAAATGCTCGTCAACGGCATCTATCAATCACTCGGGAAAGCCCGGGTCGCGATGTTCTTGTCGTTGTCTCGGCAGACGCTTTATACGATTCCGCTCGTCTTTATCTTACCGAACTTCTTCGGTGTGTTCGGTGTGTGGCTCGCCTTCCCAATCGCCGACGGCTTGACCTTCCTGACAGCGATCGGCATGGCGATTTGGGACCGGAAACTGCTGTTCCGTCCGTCAGAAGATGAGGTGGAAGCGAAAGCGAAAGCGACCAATTTATGAAACGACGTCCGTTCTTGTTGAACGGGCGTCTTCTTTTAGGAACAAGTAAATCCCACCGAGCAAAACGGCCGCGCCGATCCATTGCATCACGCCGAGCCGTTCCTCGAAGAAGACGAAGCCGAATAGCATGCCCCAGAGCGCCTCGCCGAGAATGGTGATGCTGACGACGGTCGCACTGACGCGGGCGAGGGCGTAGTTGAACAAGTTATGGCCGAGGAGCGTCGGGAAGAAGGCGAGGGCGATGAAATACCACCAATTCACTCCTTCGAAGCCGACGAACGTCGTGTCCCGAACGAGCAACATGAAACCGAGAACGAACGTGGCGACGAAATAGACGCTGAACGAGTAGTCGTTCGTCTTCATCTCGGTCCGAATGTGTTGACCGACGAGCCAGTAGCCGGCGATCAACAAGGCGGCGAGAAGCGCGAGCACATCCCCGTAGAGCGCGTCGCGACCGATTTGGATATCACCGGCCGCGACGAGCATGCCGCCGAGGACGGCGACGAGTGCAAATGCCAAACCTTTTCGGGTCGGATGTTTTTTAAAGAACAGGGCGTTCCCGATGAGGACGAAAATCGGGCTCGACGTCACGAACAACGTCGAACTCGCGACGGTCGTGTAGTCGAGCGATAAAAACCAGAGCCAGAAATGGAAGGCGAGGAGCGTCCCGCTGAGCAAGATCGCGTAGCGGGTGTTCGAGCGTAACGAGAAGAGCGAGCGGTAATCGAGAAACGGTAACAACATGAGGCTCGAGAACAGCATGCGGTAGAAAGCGGCCGTCTCCGCCGGAGCGGACGTCCATTTGACGAACAAGACGCTCGTCGACAGGAAAAAGACGGCGGCAAATAAAATTAAATAAGACAACAGGCATCCCCCTTTGGTTTTGTACATATTCCTCTAATGATATAATGAAACATACGAGAAAAAACATTCTTTTTCGAAAGTGTCGTTTCGACGAGATCGTTCGAACGACAACGAAAGTAGGGATCACATGAGATTAATCATTGCGGAGAAACCGTCGCAGGCACAAAAGCTGGCGGCGCCGTATCCATCAAAAAAGAGAAAAGACGAGATTGAAATCGCAGCATGCCAACGTTTCCCGGAAGGTGCCATCGTCGTTTGGGCAGTTGGCCACTTATGTGAACTCCAAGAGCCGTCCCACTACCGCCCGGAGTGGAAGTCTTGGAAGTATGAATCACTTCCGATTGTCCCAGACCGGTTCGACTATCGCATCTCGAAGGGCAAGTCGAAGCCGTTCCAGACAATCAAAAAATGGCTCCACGACCGCTCGATCACGGACGTCATCATCGCTTCTGACGCCGAGCGGGAAGGAGAGGCGATCGTTCGTCTCATCTTGCGCCTTGCCGGCAACAAAAAACCGCTCGAGCGCTTATGGATCTCGAGTTTGACCGAGCAGGCGGTCGACCGCGGCTTCGCGCAGCTGTTGCCGGGAGAGCAGACGATTCCGTATTACCATGAGGCGATGAGTCGTGCCTGTGCCGACTGGCTCGTCGGTATGAACGCATCGCGCGCATATACGACGCTCTTGAAGACGATTGGCATCGAAGACGTGTTCTCACTCGGCCGCGTCCAGACACCGACGCTCGCCTTGATCGTCAATCGAGAGCGCGAGATCAAACAGTTCGTCCCGGAGGCGTACTTCGAGGTCGAAGCGACGCTCCAAAAAGGACGGGGCACGTTCAAAGCGAAATACACACTTGGAAAGACGACGAAACTGAAGACGCGTGAACAAGCTGACGCCGTCGTCGACCGATCGACCGGAACGGCGGTCGTGCGGTCGATTGATAAGGAAGACAAGACGGAACACCCACCGTTCTGGTTCAGCTTATCGGGTCTCCAGGCCGAGGCCGGCAAACGGTTCGGCTTCGGGGCGAAGAAGACGCTCGATATCGCCCAAAAGTTGTATACGAAAGGGTGGATCAGTTATCCGCGGACAGATTCTAGTTTCGTCACGCCCGACGAGGCGACGCTGTTCCCGCAGACGAAAGCACGGCTGTTGAAGTCTGCGGCATATGCTGGACTCGCTGACGTGTTGACCGAGAACCCGTCCCGGAACAGCCGCTACGTCAACGCGAAAAAAGTGAGCGATCACTATGCGATCATTCCGACCGAAGCGTGCGGCGATGTGGGTCGACTTAGCGGGGATGAGGCGAAACTGTATGACTTGATCAACCGCCGCTTTCTGGCGGCGTTCGCCCCCTCGGCCAAACTCGAGAAGACGACCGTCGACTTGATGGACGGGGAAGACTTATACCGGGCAAAAGGGACGGTCGTTGTCAGCCCCGGGTACCGTCAAGTCGTCGAGATGAAGTCAAAAGACGTCGAGCTTCCGGTGCTGACAACCGGTGAGCCGTTGACTGAAAAGAAAGTCGAAGTGTTATCGAAACAGACAGAGCCTCCAAAACGGTATACGGAAGGCGCGCTCATCATGGCGATGAAAGTCGCCGGGAAACAGCTCGACGACGAGGAACTGATCCATATCATGAAAGAAGTCGAGGGGCTCGGCACGGAAGCGACTCGGGCGAACATAATCGACGGCTTGAAGAAGCGGGGTTATGTTGAACTTCAAAAGAAAGAGCTCGTTCCGACCGATAAAGGCCGTCTGTTAATCGATGTGCTCGGCGACAGCATTCTCGCCTCGCCGGCCATGACCGCGAAATGGGAGAAGCGGCTCCATGAGATCGGACAGGCGTCTGCGTCTGCGGCCGAATTCATCGACCAGGCGAAAAAGATGTCGATTCATCTCGTCGAAGAAGCCAAAGCGAGAGTCGCGGCGGCGAATCCGGAAGGCTATACGATTGAACCGAGACGATTCGGGAAGAAATCTGCCTCGCGGCCAAAAGCGTCGTTTGGCGTCTGTCCGAGCTGTGGAAAAGGACTCGTCGAGCATCCGAAGTTCATCGGTTGCAGCGGCTACCGCGAAGGGTGCAAATTCACCGTGTCAAAACAAGTGCTCGGTGTCGGACTCGCGAAAGATGAACTGAAACAGATGATCAACGGCGGGCAGTCAAATGTTCATGCGTTCAAAAAAGGCGACAAGACGTTTGAGGCCACGCTCTATCTTGAAAAAGGGGCGATACGCTTCGAGTTCAATTGAACTACCCCCACCTACGCTTCGCTTAGAGGGGGAGGATTCCTGAGTTATCCGACCTAACAGTCGAAACCTGATCAGGCTAGCCCCGTCGTCCCGACGGTTGAAGAGGCGAAGATACGCCGAGCCTCTCGTTTGAGGTTCAGTCCTGCGTTCACATCGCGGTCGTGGTGGGTCCCGCAGCCCGGGCATGTCCACTCACGCAGACCAAGATGCTTCACGTCTTTGTGTCGATGACCGCAACTCGAACAGAGCTGGCTCGAGGCGAAGGTCTTCCCGACCTTCACGACGGTCTTGCCGTACCAGTCCGCCTTGTATTCGAGCATGCGGAAGAACTCCGACCAACTCACCTCCGAGATGGACTTGCTGAGCGCGCGGTTCTTCTGCATGTTCTTCACCTGCAAGGTCTCGATGCCGATAATGTCGTGGTTTTTGACGATCTCGGTCGATACCTTGTGCAGGAAGTCGGTGCGCTTGTTGGCGATCTTCTCATGGATGCAGGCGACCTTCCGTTTCTGTTTCTGATAGTTCTTCGCCTCCGACAGCTTGATGTTCCGGTTCAGGGCGATGAGCCGACGACGGGAGAGCTTGCGCTGCTCACGTGCCAGTTTCTTCTCGAGCGTGCGAAAGTAGCGGTCGTTTTGGTACACCGTGCCGTCGGACAGGATGGCGAAGTTCTTGAGCCCGACGTCGACGCCGACGGTTGAGCCGGTCTTCGGCAGTTCGTCGATTTCCTGCTCGACGAGGAGGGAGACGAAGTATTTGCCTGAGGCGTTACGTCGGATCGTGGCGTTCAAGATACGGCCCTCGACCTGCTTCGAGTTGGCGAACCGGACCCACTTCAACTTCGGCAGCTTGAGCCGGTTGCCGACGATCGACACCTCAGGAAGTTGAGACTTGCCCTGGATGTTCGTCGTTTAGAAGTGGGCGTATTCTCGCCTAATTTTGATAAAAATAGAGCCATCCGTCGTGGATGGCTCTATTTGTCCTGCTGATCTTGTTCGGTGATGCGGCGATTGATCTCATCGTAGTCGAGAACGATGTCATCTTTGTTGTCTTTGTAGGCGTATCCTTTTTGGATGACGACGACAGAGGCGATCAAGACGAGCAAAATGATCAATCCACTTACGGCAAATATCCATCCCATGGCGCATTCCTCGCTTTCTTTTTTTTAGTATGACAAAAAGCTGAGACGTTCTCCATGTTTGAGCCTCTCACAACTGTTACAGGTTTGAAATGGTTGGTCTCTTGATTAGATATGATACAATAACATATAGAAGAACACTGACAGAGAAGGTAGGGATGACTATGGCGATTTTGATTGTCGACGACGAACCGGTCAATACGATGGTTCTCGAACAATTATTGCATCAACACGATTATGAGACGGTCTCGGTCTCAAGTGGTGAAGATGCTCTCGCGCTCCTCATGGACCCGCAAGCCCCGTCGCTGTATGACCTTGTCCTGCTCGATGTCGAGATGCCGGGCATCTCAGGGATTGAAACGTGCAAACGGATTCGACAAATGACAGGATATGAAGAACTGCCGGTAATCATGGTGTCGGGCCGGACCGAAGAGAAGCAAATTGCCGAAGGGCTAGATGCTGAAGCGTCCGACTATACGACGAAGCCGATCAAAATCACCGAACTCCTCGCCCGGATTCGCTCGGCGCTCCGTTACAAAGCGGCCGTCGATGAACGGAAAAAATATGAGGCTCGTCTCCAATATGACCTGGATTTGGCCCAAAAGATTCAGCAGAGCGCACTGACCCCACCAATCAGTAGCGCGGAAATCGATATGCGGGCGCTGTACCTGCCATCTAAAAAATTGGCGGGTGACATGTACGCCTGGTTCCAAGTCGCGCCTGATCGTTACGGTGTCATCATTTTCGACGTGATGGGTCACGGCGTGTCTTCAGCCTTGATCACGATGGGAATCCGCTCGATCTTGCCAGGCCTTGTCGCCAACGTCCAGTACCCGGTCGACGTCATGACCGAACTGAACCGACAGATGACGTTCCTGTTTTCAGGCGACGATATGCAAAGTTATTTCACGGCCGTCTATTGTTACATCGATACGACGAATCAACGCATCGAGTATGTCAATGCCGGCCATCCGCCTGTGATCGTGACGTCTCCGGAAGGGATGACTCGTCTCGAGACGACTGGGGTGCCGGTCGGCATGTTCGAGGAACCGAATTATGAATCGAAAGAAATCAAGATCACGCCAGGTATGGTCCTGCATATGTACACGGACGGACTGATGGAATGTTATAGCAAAGACATCGATGACGGCATCCGTTGGCTTGAAAAAGACATCGCCACGTACGGCTTAGATTATGCCCGTCACGTTGCCGAACGGCTCGTCCCGAAAATCGAGATTGACGACGACTTGTGCCTCGTCACGGTAAAGCTAACTTAAACGACAAAAGGATGAGACCGTCGCTCATGACGATTTCATCCTTTTGTCTAGAAATAACGTTTCCGCCATAAAATATAAAAGGCGAGACTCGAAAAACCGACCATCATGGCAAGTGCGAACACGAAACCGATTGATTGTCCTTCCCATGGGACTTGGACGTTCATCCCAAAGATCCCGGAAATCATCGTCGGAATACTGAGCACGATCGTGATCGACGCCAAGAACTTCATGACGAAGTTGACGTTGTTCGAGATGATCGACCCGAACGCATCCATCTTAATGCTGATGATGTCGTTATAAATCGAGGCCATCTCCATCGCCTGACGATGCTCGACGAATACGTCTTCTAACAAGTCTTCGTCTTCTTCATGCTTCTCAAGACTCGGCGTCTTGACGATGCGGTCGAGGACGCTGTCATTCGCTTTGAGCGATGTCATGAAGTAGACGAGCGACTTCTGTAAGTTCATCAACTGGAAAATTTCCTGATTTCGCATCGAACGTTGAAGTTCTTGCTCTAGCTCTTCCATTCGCCGGTCGATCTGGCGAAGGAACCGCAAGTACGTCATGCTGACTCGGTGCAAAATCTGGAAGACGAACCGGCTACGATAGTTTGTCCGGAACAAGCGGGCTTTGCCGTTAGCGAACAAGTTGAGTACATCGAGGTCACGCGAACAGACGGTGATGAAATGTCGTCCCGTGACGATGATACCGAGTGGGATCGTATTATAGGCACGTCCCGTATCGTCTTCTTCAACGTATGGAACGTCAATGATCATGAGCAGGCCTTCGTCATCTTTCTCAAAGCGCGGCTTTTCTTCAATATCAAGTGGGTCGTACACGAAGTCTTCAGGAATGCCGGAGGCGGCAATGACTTGATCGGCCTCGTCTTTCGTCGGGTTGACGAGTTGGATCCAGCTTCCTTTGTCAAAGTCTTCGATCTCGTGCACACGACCAGATGCGTCGGTACGGTAAATCGTTAGCATAATCTTCCTCCTACCTTAGCTCAACTTTATTATAGGTAGGCGAGTAGGAGAGTGCAATCGCAAAGAAGGAGATTTTTTGTTTTCTCTCGAAAACATCCTACAGTGAGTTAGAATGTCAGAAGGAATGAGTAGAAGGAGGGATGGAGATGACTCAAACACCCCAAAACGCTCTGTTTAACGAAGATAAATTAGCAGAGCTCCATCAAATCGCAAGTGGAAATAAAGATTTTCTGAAAAAGATTGCCGAGACTTACGTCGCGCAGTTCGAGGCGAAGTTTCCTGAATTAAAGCGCGTGGTCGAGACGAAAGATCATGAACAAATCGAACAACTCGCCCACTTGTTAAAGGGAGCCTCTTATTCGGTCGGACTTGACGAGACGGCGTCGCGTTTCCAACAACTTGAACTCGCCGGTGAGACGAACGAAGTCGAGAACCTTGAACCGGTGCTTGAGGACATCGAGCGTCAAATGCAACGGTTCGCTGTCGAATGGGACGCCTATTTCAATCGATTGGTGTAATGAAAGAGGGGCCGCAATTTTGCGGCCCCTCGGTTTGTCATTTGGCTAAAAACTCATCGAGCGTCGCAATCAACATGCCGATTTCAGGCTTCGTGATTTGTGCGTTCGCGCCGACGGCATCGCCTTTATGTTTCAAGTCGTCTGAGATGAGTGACGAGAAAATTACGATCGGCAACGCCGCGTAGCGGTCCATTTCGCGTAGTCGTCTCGTCAAATGCAATCCGTCCATTTGTGGCATCTCGATGTCGGTGATGAGCAGATCGCATTCGACACCATCTTGCTCGAACGCATCAAGCGCTTCTTTCCCGTTGTTGAAGATTGTCGTGTTGAAGTAGCCTGCATCGTCGAGCGTGTCGATGATCAAGGTGCGGAGCATCTCCGAATCTTCTGCGATCCACACTTGTTTGTTCGAGCGTTCCCTTGCACCGAGTCGTTTGACGGATTCACGAGCCATGATGTCTTTTCGTGACAACTCGAGAGCGATGCGCTCATAGTCGAGAAGAATGATCATTTGGTCTCCTGTTTTGACGACGCCGTTCGTGATGCCTTGGACACCGCGGGCAAGATCTGACGGTGTGTCGATCTGTTCCCATGAGATGCGCTTGATCTCCGTCACTTGGTCGACCCGGAGCACTGATTTCTCGCCGTTAAACTCACAGACGATCAAGCGGTCCCCGTCTCCGGCTTCACGAGGATGACCGATGACCATCGGGAGATCGATGACCGTCATGACTTCGCCGCGCAATTCGATCAATCCCATGATCGCCTCAGGCGTTCCGGGTAACGGGGTAAGTGGAAGCATCGTGATGATCTCGCGAACCTTCATGACGTTAATCCCGAAAATAAACGGGCCTGACTGGAAAATGACGATTTCTAACTCGTTCGTACCTGCTTCAAGTAAAATATTATGATCCATGCTCAATGGTGGTCCCTCCTATATCGCGTTCTCTCTTCCTTTCTATCGGTCAAATCGACCAAAGTCTTCAGTTGAAAAGTGTCAAAGTCGGGTCAAAAATCACGAAAAGTCACTGAGTAACCGCTTACATTACACAAACTGAATCTTTATAGTTGTTCAACGGAATTGATTTTGCATACAATGAGGGTGGCAACGAGATATCACAGCTTACTCAGGAGGCAGATAGAGATTATGAGTATGAACACGTATCCATATTTAATTAACGGGCAATGGCAAGAATCAACAACAAATGAAACGATCGAACTCGTTTCACCTTATACAGAAGAAATCGTCGGACACGTCCAAGCGATGTCGCGCGACGAAGTCGACGAGGCGATTCACGGTGCCAAACGTGCACAACAAGAGTGGGCGGCGCTTCCGGTCAACAAGCGCGCCGAGCTGTTGTACGCATGGGCGGACAAACTCGAAGAGCGCGTCGATGAGATCGGTCAAATCATCATGCGCGAAGTTGGGAAGAACTTGAACGACGCGAAAAAAGAAGTCGTCCGCACAGCTGAGATTATTCGTTATACGGCTGAGGAAGGACTTCGTTTCACAGGTGGATTCATGCAAGGCGATTCGTTCCCGGGCGGATCAAAGAACAAAATGGCGATCATCAAAAAAGAGGCACTCGGTGTCGTTCTCGCGATCTCACCGTTCAACTATCCGGTCAACTTAGCCGCTGCTAAAATCGCCCCGGCCCTTATTACGGGGAACGCGGTCGTCTTCAAACCGGCGACGCAAGGTGCGATCAGTGGCGTCAAAATGGTCGAGGCACTGCAAGACGCCGGTCTTCCGAGCGGATTGTTGAACCTCGTGACGGGTCGCGGTTCGGTCATCGGCGACTACTTGACGTCGCACCCAGGTGTCGACATGATCACATTCACAGGCGGTACAGGAACCGGTCAACATTTGTCACAACAGGCATCGATGGTCCCGGTCGTCTTAGAGCTCGGCGGCAAAGACCCGGCGCTCGTCTTAGAAGACGCGGACATGACGCTTGCGGCGGATCAAATCGTCAGCGGTGCGTTCTCTTACTCGGGTCAGCGTTGCACAGCGATCAAACGCGTCTTCGTGCTCGAAGATCAAGCGGACGAACTCGTCGCCATGTTGAAACAGCGCGTCGAGAAACTCACGGTCGGTTCGCCAGTTGACAACAGCTTCATCGTCCCGCTCATCGACAAGAAGTCGGCTGACTATGTTCAAGGCTTGATCGACGACGCCGTCAACAAGCGTGCGACGGTCGTCCACGGCAACGAACGCGATGGCAACCTGCTCCACCCGACGCTGCTCGACCACGTCACGCGTGAGATGCGTGTCGCTTGGGAAGAACCGTTCGGACCTGTTCTTCCGATCATCCGTGTCAGCTCACTCGACGAGATGATCGAACTGACGAACGAGTCAGAGTTCGGTCTTCAAGCGAGCGTGTTCACGCAAAACGTGAACAGTGCGTTCACGGTCGCCGAAAAGCTCGAAGTCGGTACGGTCCAAGTCAACGGTCGAACGGAACGCGGTCCTGACCACTTCCCGTTCATCGGTGTGAAACAATCAGGTCTCGGTGTCCAAGGGATTGGACGCAGTCTTGAAACGATGACACGTGATAAAGTGACCGTCATCAACTTATAAACGATTGGAGGGGAGACATCCCCTCCTTTTTTTGTGCCATTGAAATCCCTTCATTCTGACAGGTATAATGAATGAAGATAGGTGGAAGGGGTTGTGTGGACGTGGCGAACTGGATTTCAAGTCAACTGGCAAGACTCGATATTCCGACACCGTTTGAGGTCGGTAACGTGAACGTATACATCGTAGAGCATGGGGGCCGGTTTTTCATGGTCGACTGTGGGCCAGATACGGAAGAGGCATGGGCGTCCTTGAACGACGAATTGGCTGAACTCGAACTGACGCTCGCGGACATCGATTTTCTATTTTTAACGCACCATCATGCTGACCATGCCGGTCAAGCTTGGCGGCTGCGGGATGTCTCGATTCCAGTCTATGGTCACGAGAAGCTCGTTCGTTATTTGGAACAGACACCGAACTTTATTAAAAAAGGCAATCACTTCTTATATGAACTGGCTCATTGGTTTGGGGCACCGGAGTCGATCATCACCAAGTTGCCGGACTACCGGGAGGCGCTACGTTGGATCGGTCCGACGACCGTCACGATGACGTTCGAAGAAGGACAAGACGTGACGAGCGACGGGGCTTGGAAGACGATTCATCTACCGGGACACGCGAGCGATCAACTCGGACTGCTCGGGCCGGGCGGCGTCTTGATCGCCGGTGATCATTTGATCGATGCGGTCGAACCGAACCCGTTGATCGAACAACCGTATGAGGACGAAGGGTTTGCGTCACCGGTCTTACTTTATCTCGATTCGCTTAGAAAGTTACAGGCGCTTGATATTAAGCTTGTCGTGAGCGGACACGGCAATCCGATTCAGCATCCGCGGGTACTCATCGAATCAAGGATCAGTCAACGCTATGAACGGAGCGAGCAGCTGCTGAACGACTGGGCCGACGGCTTGAGTGTGTTCGATTGGTCGATGCGGCTGTACGGGCGGAAGATGCGCCGGGCGATGCCGCTTGTCTTCAGCGAAGTGTTCGCGCGGTTGACATTGCTCGAGGAACGCGGTCATGTCGTCAAGCAGTTAGCCGATGGCAAATGGATTTATGTGAGAGTGGAGGAAGCAATGGAATGAGACATATTGTGATCACAGGTGCGTCGAGCGGCTTTGGTGCCGCTTTGGCGCATTCTTTTTCGGCAGCGGGCTATAAGCTGACGTTAATTGCCAGAAACGAGACGCGCCTTCGAGAGCTCGGGACGAAACTATCTGCAGACTGGATGGTCACGGATGTTTTGACAAGTTATGAGACGCTCGTCGACGATGTCGTACAGAAATATGGACCGATCGACGGTTGGATCAACAACGCCGGCGTCGGTGAGTTTGACCGGGTCGTTGATCAAACGACGGACGTCATCGAAGAGACGATGCGCTTGAACGCGATCGCGCCGATGGTGATGTCGCGTGACTGTGGGCGCCGGATGAAGCGAGGCGGGACGATCATAAACGTTTGCTCGCAAGCTGCCAAAGTGCCGACCCCGAAGTCGGCCGTGTACGCCGGATCGAAAGCGGCATTGCTCCAGTTTTCAAACGCGCTCCGGCTCGAGCTGAAGCCGGCAGGTGTCCATGTACTGACGGTCAATCTTGGTCCGATCAACACGCCGTTCTTTGACCGGGCTGATAAGACGGGGCGCTATGAACAGAGTGTGCGTCGTATCATGCTCGACCCAGATCAGTTGGCACAGCGGGTCGTCTCAGCGTTTGAACAGTCGAAACGTGAAGTCAACGCCCCGTGGTGGATGGACTTAGGCGGAAAACTGTACGCAATGTGCCCGATTTGGTTCGAACGGTTGGCAAAACGGGGATTTGACAAAAAGTAGTAGAGAGAGGGGAAGTACGATGCGACGAATACGACAATTAGGGCTGCTGTTTGCGCTTGTTTTCCTCAGCGCCTGCGGGACGACGGGAGCAGACCTGGCCCCGACGTTTGACGAGGCGGTTCAAGAGGCTGAGCAAACGACGGTCAACTTTTACTTGTGGGGCGGGGACGACGGCATCAACCGTTACATCGATGACTACGTCGCACCACGCCTGAAAGAGACATACGATATCGAGTTGAATCGCGTCCCGATGGACACGGCCGAATTCATTCGCCAACTGTCACTCGATAAACGTTCGAATCGAGAGGCGGGCACGATCGACCTCATGTGGATCAATGGCGATAATTTTAGAAACGCGGCCGAGGCGGAGCTTCTACAAGGCGACCTGCTCGATAAAATCCCGAACGCAGCACTTTTGAACGAGACCGCGCAAGCGACCGACGCCGGGACGCCGACCGACGGACTCGAGGTGGCGTGGGGCAACGTTCAGTTCGTGCTGCACTATGATGCCGACAAAGTGACGAATCCTCCGGCGACGTTCGAAGAACTACATCGTTGGACCGAAGCAAATCCAGGCCGTTTCACGTATCCTGAAGTGACAGACTTCACCGGTAACGCGTTCGTCCGCCATCTGCTCTATGCCGAGTACGGGGAAACGATCCGAAGCGATCAAACGATCCCGGATGCATTTTGGGATGAACTCGCGACGTGGTCACCGAATCTGTGGAAACAAGGAGCGACGTATCCGAAGTCACTCGCCCAACTCGACCAACTTTATGCGAAAGGTGACGTGTGGATGACGATGGGATTCAATGAGCGTCGTGCTGAGGCCGAGCGAAACGACGGCGTGTTTCCAGACGGGACGCGTGCACTCGTCCTCGACCATTCAATCGCCTCGACGCATTTTCTCGCGGTCCCGTTCAACGCAAGCAATCCGAACGGTGCCATCGTCGTGATCAATGAATTGTTGTCACCGGAAGCCCAACTCGCCAAACAAGATGCGACGTATTGGGGTGACGGGACATCGCTCGATTTGACGAAGCTTGAACGAGCGGACCGGGAAGCCTTCCTCAAACTGGACACGGGCGTCACGTATCCAGACCCTGAACAACTTGCCGAACGTTCGATTGCCGACTTCGGGCCGAGCGTGATCGATCAAGTTCGTGAAGGATGGTCCCGTGTCGCGAGGTAGCGTCGGCTTGAGCGTCATCGTCTTATTGCTACCGCTCGCCGGTCTTGTATTTCTAGCCGGTGAGACCGCTTCATTCGAATGGACGTCACTTTGGCGCGATGCGGCGTGGCGGGCGAGTTTAGCCGTCACGCTTTACGTGACGCTCGTCTCGACGACGATTTCGCTACTCATCGGGACGTGGTTGGCACGAACGGTCCGGATTCGAGAGGCGGTTTGGCTTTCAGCGCTGCTCAAATTGCCGATGTTCGTGCCGCATGTCGCAGGTGCGTATTTATTTTTGTTGTTGTTCTCGGGCGGTTTTCCGTTTTACGGGCTTGTGGAAGCGAACGAGCGCCATCACTTTGTCGTCATATTGACGTATGTGTGGAAAGAAGTGCCGTTCGTCTTTTTGATGATGCTCGGCACATACGGGCAACTGAATCGCGGCTATCTCGATATGGCGAAGACGCTCCAACTCACACGGTTCGAGCAGTTCAAAGTCGCGGAGTGGCCGTTTTTACTGAAGCCACTCTTGGACTCGTTTTGGATTTTAGTGGCGTTCATCTCGTTCGCTTACGAGGTACCGGCCCTGCTCGGGGTCACATTCCCGGAGCTGCTCGGGGTGCTCGCATACGAACGGCTGACGACAGGGTTGTTTTTAAACGCGAATGAATCCTACGCGGTCGCACTCGTTTGGACACTATTGATCTCAGTCGGGGCTTTTGTATCGTATCTCGTTACGGCCAAACGAAGACGCCGGATTGAAAAAGGGGTGAGGCGATGAGTCGGGTCCTTATCATTAGTTTCATCTTGTTCCCGTTTCTCGGCTTACTCTTCGGTTTGCCTTCTCCGATCCGATTGGATGAAGTGCTCATGAACACGGTGTTCTACGTCGTCAGTTTGGCCGTCATCAATGTCTGGCTCGGTCTCGGGACAGCGTGGTGGCTGATTTTTACAGAGTCGAGATGGCGGACACTCGTCGAGTGGCTCGTCTTTATCCCGTTGTTCATTCCGGTCATGGCGAGTATGTTCGGTATGTACATCGTGCTCGCGAACGTCGGGCTCGTCGGGACGTATGCCGGTGTCTTGCTCGTCTTGCTCGTCTCGACGCTCCCGTACTCGATCCGGCTCGCCTACAATGCGATGTATGTGATCGGACGCCCGCTCCTTGAGCAGACGATGACACTGCCGCCGCTTCCTCGATTTAGCATGGTGCTGTTTCCTTTGTTGGCGGCGACGATGCGGGCGATCGTCTTGTTCTCGACGGTCATCGTTCTCGGTCAGTTCGTGCTCGTGCAATTGATCGGTGCGGGGCTCATCCCGACCGTCACGACACAACTGTATCAATCGTATGCGGGAAATGACGTTTCATTGGCACTACAAAACACGTGGGTCCTCATCTTGTTGCCGGTCTTGTTGTATATCGGTCTCGGAGGATTGTTCCGCGTAGCGGTACGAATTATGAAGGAGCGGTTAAGATGAGTTTAGTCGTTACAGGAATACAAAAGAACTTCAAACAACGCGACGTATTGAACGGGGTCGACCTGATCGTTGACAAGAAAGAGATCCATGCGCTTGTCGGGGTGAGCGGGTCCGGGAAGTCGACGTTGCTACGGATTATCGCCGGACTTGAGACGGCAGACACGGGGACGGTGACGTGGGACGGAGAGCCGCTCCTCGGGACGCCTCCTCACAAGCGGCGCATCACGATGCTGTCACAATCACCGCTTCTGTTCCCGCATTTGTCGGTCGGGGAGAACGTGACGCTCGCGACTCAAAATCGGTCACGGGAGCAGGCAGAGGCGTGGCTTGCCCGTGTCCGCCTTCCGGGCCGATATGACGATGACATCCACGAACTTTCCGGAGGCGAGCAACAGCGTGTCAGTTTTGCCCGTGCCCTTGCGGCCGAGCCGCGGCTCATTTTGTTAGATGAGCCGTTCACGAATCTCGATCCGGATTTGAAATACGAGTTGCAGCGGCTGATCCGGGACCTCGTCCAACAACTCGAGTTGACGGCGTTGCTCGTGACCCACGACCGGGAAGAAGCGATGCTCGTCGCCGATCGGGTGACGTTGCTCGAAGACGGAGAAGTCCTGGCGACGGGGACACCAGGCGAACTTTACGAGACTGAGCCGGCGTTTGGAGACTTTATCGAGCTTTCAGGTTCGTCTTATCCGGCGACGATGATGGAAGTGACGAAACAAGCAGGCGAACCGGTCGTACTCGTCCGACAGTTGAATCGCTTCGGCAATCGGCTAGGCGAGTATCGCCTCGCGACCGGTACGTACGTCATTCTCCCCCGGGACGAATCGTTTCAGATCGGGGAGACCTACTATTTGCGGAAGAAAAAAGGAGTGGTTTGATGCTAGACACGTACGGAAGCCGCTGGGTTCGTCCCATCGTTGAACGAGGGGCCGATCGGCTTCTAAAATGGAATTTCACACCGAACGAAGTGACAATCCTTGGAGGGATCATCGGGATCTCGGTCGGGTTCTTTATTTATAATGACATGCTTTGGACAGCGGTCGCCCTGCTTTGGTTATCGGGTCTTCTCGATGTCATTGACGGGACGATGGCGCGCCGCTCTCGGAAGACGGGGTTTGGCACAGTGCTCGACCTCGTCTTCGATCGCATCGTCGAGATCTCGGTCGTCGTCGCGCTGGCGCTTCGTTATCCTGAGCACATGCCGGTCTTTCTCTTCTTGCTCGGATCCTTCGTCGTTGCGATGACGCTGTTTCTCGCCGTCGGAGCCAGCAGTTCAAAACGTTCTGAGAAATCATTTTATTATCAACCGGGTCTCCTTGAACGGACGGAGTGCTTCATCTTGTTCACGCTCATGATTTTGTTCCCGTCGTGGATCGGGGTCGTCGCGACGCTGTTCCTCATCCTTGAAGTGTTCACGATCAGCCAGCGCCTGTTGGAAGCACGGCGGATTTTACGATGAAGCCGCGGCTCGTCCTAGTCGGGCTCGGTCACGGGCAACTCGAAATTTTAGCGCGGATCGAACAGTTGCGTGAACGGTACGAGGTCAGTTATGTCGGACTTGAGGAAACGGTTTATACCGGGGCGTTCCCCCAAGTGATCGCAAATGAGATGGCTTCGGCAGTCGTCAACTTGCGACCGGATGTCACACCGGTCGCGAGCAGACTCATCTCGCTCGACCCGGTCAAGCGAATCATCGAGACCGATCAAGGTATGATCGCTTATGATCACCTCGTGCTCGCGACAGGTGCGAAGAGCCGAGGGATCGGAACGGGCTTGAAACCGATGACGGACGTAGCAATCGAACACATTCAAGCGAGCCGTGCGGTCACGATCGTCGGAGGGGGCAAAGCTGGCGTCGAGCTCGCTTTCGCTTGCGTGAGGTCGAAGCAACACGTCACGCTCTATGCGAAGCAGATTTTGCCGGACTTGCCGAACCGGGTCGGCCGTCACATTGCCCGTCGTCTCGTTGCAAGCGGGGTGACGCTGATCGCGCAACAGTATGAGGGTGGGGACGCGCCAGACGGTCTTGTCCTTGACGCGACTGGAGTCGTGCCGGTCGAGTGGTGGCACCGCTCAGGCCTTGCCGAGGAGGGGTCGTTTATTCCGACCGACGCTTATTTGCGTCACGCGACGTATCAAGATATTTACATCACCGGGGATATGGCAATGGGCTTGAACGGAGGCGTCGACGCGGTCCGATCGGGCCGTCACGTCGCGTCGGCGCTCCTCGGTGACCAAAAGCCATATAAACAGCGGACGTCGCTCAATATTTTATTGACGACTCCGGGACACGCCTTACTCACGTTTGGGCGCTTGACGTGGCACGGCCGGTGTTCGTATTGGATCAAGCGTCAAATCGACAGGCGCTACATGCAGAAATTCACGCACTAAAAAAGACGACCGCGGTCGTCTTTTGATTAGGCGTTCAACGTGTCGAGGAACGACCGAATTTGCATTTCCGTCTTCGCATGCGCCGAATGAAGGTGTTCTTGTTTGACGCCTTCTTGATAGAAGAGCAGTGACGGGATGCCACGGACTTCCTGCGTGTCAGACAGTTCAGGCAGTTCGTCGCGATCGACGACGTACCAGTTGAATTGCGGGTAGTCTTTGACGAGTTCGTCGACGTACATGTCGAGGCGGCGGCAGTCTGGGCACCAAGACGTCGTGAAGATGACCATTCCTTTATCTTGAATGGCAGTTTGGAATTGTTGTTCAGATTGTATTGGTTTCATGATTGATCACTCCTTTCTCTCATTGTCTGTGTCTTCGGTGCGCCCGTCAACCGATTGACATTCTCGGACTTACAAGAGATTGTGCTACACTTAAAAAAACTGAACTGCAAGGGAATGGTGATGGTTATGGCGTTACGTCATGCACTACTCGGGTTGTTGACCCATCAGCCTGCGACCGGCTACGCCTTGAACGCGACGTTCAAAGCGCAAATGATCCACTTTTGGCACGCCCATCATACACAGATTTATCGGGAACTGTTAAAGATGGAAGACGAGCACCTCGTTTCGTCAGAGCATGTGACCCAACATGATCTTCCCGATAAGAAGATCTATTCGATCACAGCGGCGGGACGTCAAGAGTTGATTGACTGGCTCAGACAACCGACGTCGTTTCAGCCGAAGATGAAAGATGAGAACCTGTTGCGCGTCAGCCTGCTGCAACTGCTTCCGCTCGACGAGGCGATCCGTTACGTCGAGGAGACGAAAACGCATCATGAACAAGTCGCACATCAAATTCGTGCGTTCCAAGCAGCCCATCAATCGGAAGCGGACACGCTCGGGTACTTATTGACGAGTGAATATGCGATCCGCATGATGGAAAACTATGCCGATTGGGCCGATTGGGCGATCGAACAAATGAAACAGCGCGGTACACATACGACCTGACGTTCAGGTCGTATGTTTTGTATACGGATGAATCGGCAGACGAGCCAGCAGTTTATCGAGTGCACGCTCATTGATGTCACCATGATATGCGTCAATCGTCTGCTGCAACTGCTCGACAGAAGAAGCGCCAGGCAAGACGACGGCACACGTCCGTTTCGCAGCAGCGAGCGCATACGCTTGAATCGGGTGTGGCAACGTCGACAGGAGGTTGCGTAACTCGGGTTCGCTCCAAGACTCGAAGCCCTTAGCGCTCAAGCGCTCGGACCATTCATCGGTCAACAACCCTTTAGCGAGCGGTCCCCGACCGACGAGCGGAACGTCTTGCCCGAGCGATTCGATGCGGCGGTCGAGCAGTGAGTACGGTGTCATCAAGACATCGAGCCCCCCGTGCTCAAGCCAGTAGCGGATCACGTTCGGACGAATCGAGGAGAGTCCGATTTGACGGATGACCCCGGCCTGCTTTTGTCGGCGCATGAAATCGATCGTCGCGTCAAGGTCGTCTTCCATCGTTCCACCATGTACGTAATACAAGTCTAAGTAATCCGTCTGTAGTCGTTCGAGAGAACCGTGAAGCGCCTGTTCTAAATAAGAAGGGGCTGGGTTCCAGCGCATTCCGTCTTCGGTCCATTCATTTCCACCTTTGCTCGTCAAAAACAAGTCGTCCCGCCGACCGGCGAACGTCTCACCGACGAGCCGTTCGACATCGTGACGGTCATAGACGTCAGCCGTGTCAAAATGACGGATCCCTGACGCATAAGCCGCTTCGAGAATCTGTCGGCCCTCATCGTCTCCTTGTTTTAAAATCGACATCGTTCCTAGTCCAAGTTCTGCCATCGATAATTCCTCCTTGTTCCGTCCATTGATTTGACTCATAATTACAGTATATAAGAAAACGTGAGGAGTACATAACCATGGAAGAGAAAACGATTGAACGGGAAGTCATCTATCAAGGGAAGATTTTCGATGTCGAGAAGCATGTCGTCGCGCTCCCGAACGGAGGAACGTCGGTCCGAGAGCTTGTGTATCATAATGGGGCCGTCGCGGTATTATTGATCGATGAGGACGACAAGATCGTTCTCGTCGAGCAATACCGGAAAGCGTTCGAATCGATGTCACTCGAGATTCCGGCCGGTAAACTCGAGGTCGGAGAAGAGCCGCTCGCGAGCGCGAAGCGTGAACTTGAGGAAGAGACCGGTTATAAAGCTGAGTCGCTTGAAAAGATATTCTCGTTTTACGGTGCACCCGGATTTTGCAGCGAACGCGTCGACGTGTTCGTCGCCAAAGGTTTGACGGCGGGAGCGATGAACCTAGACGAGGATGAATTTTTACAAGTCGAGCGTTACACGTTCGAAGAAGCGAGCGAACTTTTAGCGAGCGGGCGGATCACCGATGCCAAGACGATTATGGCGATTCAGTGGTGGCAATTGTCTAAATTGAAATAATTCTAATCTGAAGTAGGTTGTGATAAACTTACATAGTAATAATTTTAATTTGAAAAAACGACGGAATTTCGGTATGCTTTGAATAGTGAATTATGTAAAGAGGGGGCGCCTTATGGAAACGCGAATTGAACGGATCAAACAGCAATTGAGCGCCAAAGGATATAAATTGACACCGCAACGAGAATCAACGGTCCGTATCTTGCTTGAGAACGAGACGGACCATCTAAGTGCAGAGAACGTGTTCATGCTCGTCAAGAGTATCGCACCCGAAATCGGTCTCGCGACCGTGTACCGGACACTCGAACTGTTGACCGAGCTCGGCGTCGTCGACAAAGTCAACTTCGGTGACGGTGTCGCCCGGTTCGACCTCAGACCAGAAGGGGCGAACCATTCGCACCATCACCTCGTCTGCGTCGAGTGTGGATCAGTCGAAGAGATTATGGAAGACCTGCTCGTCGACGTCGAGAAGAAAGTCGAGAGCAAGTATGAATTTTTAATCAAAGACCATCGTTTGACGTTCCATGGCATCTGTAAAGTGTGCCAAGCGAAAGGCGTCACGCTCGAAGGGCATAAAGCCGTCATTAACGGTTAACGAAACAAAGGAGGACAAGCCGAGCGGCTTGTCCTCCTTTCTGTTCATCATGCCGTCAAATCGTCAGTTCGATTTTGTTTCGTTCTGGATCGTGGACGACGCTCTCATAATAGCCGTCCCCGGTCAGGCGCGGTCCATCGACGAGTTCATAGCCATCAGCCTGCAAGCGCGCCGTCAATTCGTCGACGGCCTCGGCGCTGCCTAGCGCGAACGCCACATGCGCCCAGCCGAGTGTCGGCATCGCTTCGCTTTGGATGTCGGATCGGCACATTAGCTCAAGTCGGCACGCTGATTCCGGAAACGTTAAAAAATACGATGTGAACTGTTTGTGCCGATTCGTGTATTTGTCGTTGGCGCTGGCACCAAAATACGTCTCATAAAAGTGGCGCATCCGTTCGAGGTCGTGGACCCATACGGCAACGTGTTCGATGTTCATCGTCATCACTCCTTTTCAACTACGTTCATCTTACCAGTGATGCAGCGGGATTGTCAGTCGATTTCCTGGAGAAAACGGGCGTGGAATCGATGACAAAAAACTGTCAAAAAAACTTACAAAAAAATGAGGTCAGACGTCTTCACAACGGTTTACATAAGTGATATGATGTAAGCGTATTCAGGTGTAGCGAGGAAGGAGGGGGATGTCATGCGTTCGCAAGTCGAGTCGTTTTTACAATATATGACGGTTGAGAAAAGAATGTCCACCAACACGAGACAAGCCTATGCGAGCGATTTGACCCAGTACTTATCGACACTAACCCAACTTGGGGTGACCGAGTGGAATGAAGTCACGCGCTCACATATCGTCAAGCATTTAGAGGAACTGTCGCAAGCGGGTCGGGCCGCCTCGTCACTGCGACGAGCCGTCAGTTCGATTCGCACGTTTCATCACCATCTGAAGATGAGCGGCGGCGCCTCGACCGATCCGGCACTTTATTTAGAGACGCCGAAAGCGGAGCGGCATCTGCCGGACACGTGGTCGCAAGACGAAGTCGAGCGGTTGCTCGATAGCGTCCCGACGAACGATCCGCTCGCGCTTCGGGATCGTGCCATGCTCGAACTGCTCTACGGGACAGGCATGCGCGTCAGCGAACTTCTCGGTCTTGATTTGGATGATTTACAGTTTGAACTGGGGTATTTACAGTGTGAAGGCAAAGGCGAGAGCGCCCGGATCATTCCGGTGTCGTCGGTCGCCCAAAATTTTGTCGAACGTTACATCCAGCAAGCGCGAAACGGCCTCGGTGGTCGGGAGACCGAGGCGTTGTTCTTGAACGGACGTGGCGGTCGGCTTAGCCGCCAAGGCTTTTGGAAGATCATTAAGCGACGGGCGAAAGACGCCGGTATCCCGAAAGAGATCACACCGCACGTGCTGCGTCACTCGTTCGCGACGCACTTGCTCGAGAATGGTGCCGATCTGCGCGCCATCCAGCAAATGCTCGGCCATGCCGATCTCTCCACTACTCAAATCTACACACATGTCAACAAGGCGCGGCTCCACGATGTGTACCGTAAGCATCACCCGCGGGCCTAGACACTTAAAGGAGGAACTTTTGTGAAGAAATTTAAACGTATATTCTTAGTCGTCATGGACTCAGTCGGGATCGGGGAAGCCCCAGATGCCGACCAGTTCGGAGACGTCGGTTCAGACACGTTAGGTCACATCGCTCGTGCGCATGGCGGCTTGAACATGCCGAACATGGGCAAGCTTGGGTTAGCGAACATTAAACCGATCGAAGGCATCGAACCGTCAAGCGCGCCGAGCGCGTTCGGCCGGATGGAAGAAATTTCGGCCGGGAAAGATACGATGACTGGTCATTGGGAAATCATGGGTCTCCACATCGATACGCCGTTCCGTGTGTTCGAGGAATTCCCGGACGATTTGATCAACCGGCTTAAAGAGTTCAGTGGACGCGACATCATCGGCAACAAGCCGGCGTCAGGAACGGAAATTTTAGACGAGCTCGGTGAAGAGCATGTCGCGACAGGTGCGTTGATCGTCTATACGTCGGCCGACTCGGTGCTTCAAATCGCGGCCCACGAAGAAGTCGTCCCGCTCGAAGAACTGTACCGCATCTGCGAATACGCGCGCGACATTACGCGCGAAGATCCGTACATGCTCGGACGGATCATCGCCCGGCCGTTCCTCGGAACGCCTGGTGCTTGGGTCCGGACGTCAAACCGTCACGACTATGCGCTCAAACCGTTCGGCAAGACGGTCATGAACACGCTCGAAACAGCTGGTAAAGACGTGATTGCCCTCGGGAAGATCAGTGATATCTATGACGGAGAAGGCGTGACGAAAGCGGTCCGTACGAAGTCAAATATGGACGGAATGGACAAACTCGTCGCTTCGCTTGATGAGGAGTTCGAAGGGCTCTGCTTCTTGAACCTCGTCGACTTTGACGCATTGTTCGGCCATCGCCGGGATCCGGAAGGATATGCGGTCGCGCTCGAAGAGTATGACGCCCGTCTTCCTGAAGTGTTTGCTCGCTTGCGTGAAGACGACTTGCTGATCATCACGGCCGACCACGGTAACGATCCGACGGCACCAGGGACGGACCATACGCGGGAATATGTCCCGCTCATCGTCCATCACCACGGTTCGACTGCGGTCGACCTCGGCGTTCGCGCTACGTTCGCAGATATCGGCGCCACGGTGGCGGATAACTTTGACGTCGACGCACCAGCAATCGGAAACAGTTTCTTAAACGAAATTTGAGGAGGCACTACACATGGTAAATTGGAACGAAACAAAAGCATTTTTACAGGAACGCATGAACGGAACGCCAGAAATCGGACTCATTCTCGGATCGGGTCTTGGCGTGCTCGCCGACGAGATCGAGAATCCGGTCGCGATTCCTTACGAAGATATTCCGCACTTCCCGGTCTCGACAGTCGAAGGCCATGCCGGACAGCTCGTCTTTGGTGACCTTGAAGGGAAACGTGTCGTTGCGATGCAAGGACGGTTCCATTTCTATGAAGGATATTCGATGGAACAAGTCACGTTCCCGGTCCGTGTCCTCAAATTGATCGGTGTCGAGACGCTCATCGTCACGAACGCCGCTGGTGCTTGCAACGAGGCGTTCAACCCGGGCGACTTGATGATCATCACGGACCATATCAATTTCTTCGGCACGAGCCCGCTCATCGGCAAGAACGCGAGCGACTTCGGGACACGCTTCCCGGACATGTCAGAGGCGTATGACAAACAACTCGTCGCGTTGACAGAGCGGGTCGCGTCAGACCTCGGTCTCAAGATTCAAAAAGGCGTTTACTTCGGGAACACCGGTCCGACATACGAGACACCGGCTGAAGTCAAGATGGCCCGTCTGCTCGGCGGCGACGTCGTCGGCATGTCGACCGTACCAGAAGTCATCGTGGCTCGTCACTCAGACATGCGTGTCCTCGGAATTTCGTGCGTCTCGAACATGGCCGCAGGTATCCTTGACCAACCGCTCAACCACGAAGAAGTCATCGAGACGACAGAGCGCGTCCGCCAAGACTTCCTTTCACTCGTACGTGGCACGATTAAAAGCATGTGACTAAAACAATTCTAGGAGGACAAAACTTATGCGTATGGTCGACTTGATTTTGAAAAAACGTAACGGTGGAGAATTAAACGAACAGGAGATCCGCTACGTCGTGGAAGGCTTCACGAATGAGACGATTCCAGACTATCAAATGTCTGCTTTGTCGATGGCGATTTATTTCAACGGCATGACCGAGAAAGAGACGGCGGCGTTGACGATGGAAATGGTCAAGTCAGGTGACGTCATCGACCTTTCTAAAATTAAAGGGAAAAAAGTCGATAAGCACTCAACAGGTGGCGTCGGCGACAAGATCAGTTTGATCGTCGCCCCACTCGTCGCCTCGATCGGTATCCCGGTCGCTAAAATGAGCGGGCGCGGGCTCGGTCATACAGGTGGGACGATCGACAAGCTCGAATCATTCCCAGGGTTCAACGTCGAGCTGACGGAAGCGCAGTTCACGAAGCAAGTGAACGACATCAAGATGTCGATCATCGGGCAGACGGGCAACTTGACGCCGGCCGACAAACGTCTTTACGCGCTCCGCGACGTGACGGCGACGGTCGAGTCGATCCCGCTCATCGCGAGCTCGATCATGTCGAAGAAGATCGCTGCCGGTGCCGACAGCATCGTCCTCGACGTCAAGACAGGCTCTGGTGCGTTCATGAAGTCGTTCGACGACGCGAAAGCACTCGCTGAAGAGATGGTCGCCATCGGGAAGAACGTCGGTCGCAAGACGATCGCCGTCATCACCGATATGGACCAACCGCTCGGCTTTGAGATCGGGAACGCGAACGAAGTGAAAGAGGCGATTGAAGTATTGTCTGGGAAAGACGTCAAAGACTTGAAAACGATCGCACTCACGATCGCCGGTCATATGGCCGTCCTCGGTGAATTTTATAAGACGTTTGACGAAGCATACGCCGATCTTGAACGCCGGATGGCCGACGGTCACGCGCTTGAAGTGTTCCGTCAGTTCGTCGCGGCACAAGGTGGGGACGCCTCACTCGTCGATGATGTGACTAAATTCCCGCAAGCGAAATTTGAGACGACGTTCGTCGCGAAGACAGCCGGTTACGTCGAATCGATCATCGCGGACGAGGTCGGTGTCGCAGCGATGCTCCTCGGAGCGGGACGGGCAACGAAGGACGACTTGATCGACTTCGCGGCCGGTATCACGCTCGAGAAGAAAGTCGGCGACAAAGTCGAGGCGGGTGACGTCATCGCGGTCCTTCGTTCAAACATCGAAGACATGTCTTCGGCACTTGAACGCATGGATCATGCTTACACGATCGGCGCCACTCAACCAGAGGCACGTCCGCTCGTCCACGCGGTCATCCAGTAAGTCAGAACGTCTGTTTCCACAAAACAGTGGAGGCAGACGTCTTTTTTTGATAAGATGGGTAATGTGAGTGATTATTGACTATATGAACATAAAAGGGGTATTTCCATATGAAAAAAGGATCAATGAAATTAGAGAACGGTGAAATGATTGAATTTGATTTATTCCATGACGCAGCACCGATCACGGTCGACAACTTCGAAGAGCTCGCGAACCGCGGCTTCTACGACGGATTGACGTTCCACCGTGTCATCCCAGGCTTCGTCAGTCAAGGCGGATGCCCGGACGGAACAGGTATGGGCGGTTCAGGTAAAACGATTCCTTGTGAGACGTCGACTTCGTTCCCGTACAAACATGAAGCCGGCTCGCTTTCGATGGCACACGCCGGGCGCAACACGGGCTCATCACAGTTCTTCATCGTCCATGCGCCACAACCGCACCTTGATGGGGTTCATACTGTGTTCGGTAAAGTGACGTCAGGTCTTGAGCATGCGGTCAAACTTCGCCAAGGCACGAAGATGGCTGAAGTCAAAGTTTGGGATGAGAATTGATTTCTGCCTAAACGTTATGGCACAATGAGCCATGTCTCTCACGTGTTCACTTCGTGAAACATGTCTGACTAAAGGTGGTGAGACCAGCCATGCTGGTGAAGTATAAACAATCGCACGAGAAGACGGCAATGGGGCTGCTCGCATTTGCATGTAGCGACAAGTCTCCGCTCGCCCTTCTCGAACTCGTACGGTCTTACGAGGAAGACGCTTCGAAGTTCCTCTACTTGTGGAAAGTCGAAGAAGACTTCGTCGGGATCATCGGGATGGAACAGCTTGAGACGACGATGTGCATCCATCATATCGCCTTGTCGCCTTCGTTCCGTGGCGAGAAACGTTCATATGAACTGCTCGATGAGACACGGAACTTGTTACCGTTCGACTTGACACTTGTCGGTCACGGGAAGACGAGCGACTTGCTCGATAAATGGAATCAAGTCTCGATATAAAAAGCTAGGCTCAGCGCCTAGCTTTTTGTCGTTGTTCTAGCGCGAGCAGACGCTCTTTAACGACGGGCGTCCGGTCACGGTGGATATGTTTATGGACGAGCTCGTCGAAAGTCAGGGAGGTCGGCTCGAACGTGGGTTTCAACCGGTCGATTTGTCGGCGTGTCGGCTCGTCTAGCGGGAGTGTGTCCGGGAGCGGCCAACGTTCCAAGTCACGTGTGAACGCCTCCATGTCGATGCCGAGCGGTTCAAGGGCGCTTGCGGCCAAAGGAAGCTTTTGCTTCAACGCAGCGACGCTCTTGACGGCCCCGGCCGTGTTGCCCCGACGGAAGTGATAGTGGGCGACGGCGTACTGGATCAAGACGGCATAGCCGAGATGTTCGCGGTTCCCATCCTGCCACGCCTCTTCGAGCACCTCGTGGCACTCGAAATAATCGGCATGACATTCAAACAGCAACGTATACTGATAAAAAGGGGTAAGCATCAATTTTCTCCTTTCGTGGTCACTGTACTACAAAACATGTTATACTAAAGCGCAAAAATGTTAAATGGCAGGTGTCTCTATGGAAGCGTATAACGTCAAAATCGATACGTTCGAAGGCCCGCTCGACTTGTTGCTCCACTTGATCGGCAAGATGGAGCTCGATATCGCCGACATCTCTGTTTCGGAAGTCACGGACCAGTATGTCGCCTTTATCCGGACGATGCAAAAGTTTGAGCTCGATGTGGCCAGTGAATATTTGGTCATGGCGGCGACGTTGCTCCAATTAAAGAGCAAACAACTGTTGCCACCGGTCCCGATCGAGGACGATGAGATTCCGGATTTCGGCGAAGAGCCGACTCGGGAAGGGTTGATTCGACAGTTGATTGAATACAAAGCTTATAAAGAAGCGGTCGTCTTCATGCGTGAGCAAGAAGAGCAACGGCTCGAACTATATAGCCGTCCCGGCGAAGATTTGACACGGTACATGTCTGAACTGGTCCAACCTTACGATGGGCCGCTCAACTTTTCGGATTTGTTGCACGCCTATTCAAAGATGGTCGAGCGGAAGCGTTGGAAAGAACGGCGTAAAAAGACGATCAAGCGGGAAGAGCGGACGCTCGAACAGCAGATGACCCGTCTGCATGAACATGTGTCGGCGAACCGGAACACGTCGTTCTTTGCATTCTTCGAAGAACGGCCGGACGTGTCCGACCTTGTCGTCACGTTCATGGCGCTGCTTGAGTTGATTAAGTTACGAGTCGTCACGACAAAGCAAGTCGACCGAGATATTCACATTTCGTTTGTCGAAGCGTCAAAGGAAAGGGATGAAGCCGTTGTTGTCTTATGAAACGATCATTGAAAGCCTATTGTTTGTCGTCGGAGAAGAGGGCATGGAAGTCCGGGCGCTAGCAGACACGCTCGATATTTCTGAGGCCGCTGCCCGCGAACAATTGAATAAGCTCGAGGCGTCGTTCACGGACTCGGGGCGCCCGTTTCAATTGATCGAATCGGGCGGTGTGTATAAGCTCGTGACGATCCCGGACGTGTCCGAGTACATTCAACGGTATGTCGGGACGATGGCCGAACAGGCGCTGTCTCGTGCGGCCATGGAGACGCTCGTCATCATCGCCTACAAGCAGCCGGTCACACGGGCCGATATCGAGGAAGTCCGTGGTGTCAAAGTCGAACGCGTCATTCATACGTTGTTGTCAAAAGGGCTGATTGAATCAGCCGGCCGGGCGAAGACGATCGGGCGCGCGAAACTGTACCGGACGACCGAGCATTTCCTTGACCATTTCGGATTCAATTCACTCGAGGAGTTGCCACCATTAACGTTTGTTGACGAGCTGGCAGACGAAGGCGATCTGTTCTTCGGCCAGCCAGCTTCGATTACGGAAGATAGATTGGAGAATGATTAAATGGAACGTTTACAAAAAGTGATTGCCCAAGCGGGTATCGCCTCACGGCGTAAAGCCGAAGAAATGATTTTAGACGGACGGGTTCGCATTAACGGCAAAGTCGTTCGTGAACTCGGGACGAAAGTCGGACCGAAGTCGGAGATTGAAGTCGACGGCGTCAAAATTGAACAGGAAGAACACGTCTACTACGTGCTCTACAAACCGAGCGGCTACGTGTCGACGGTCGACGATGATAAAGGACGCAAAGTCGTTACCGATCTCGTTCCACCAGGGTCACGCGTTTTCCCGGTCGGTCGTCTCGATTACAATACGACGGGACTCATCATCTTGACGAACGACGGAGAGTTCTCGAACATGATGACTCATCCGAAGTTCAAAATCCCGAAACGTTACGTCGCGAAAGTGAAAAACATCCCTTCGTATATCGCCATCAAGCAGCTCGAGTCAGGCTTAGAGCTCGATGACGGTTATAAGACGGGCAGCGCGAAAGTCAGAATGAAGACAGTCGACCATAAGAAGAACTCGGCGATTCTTGAAATCGTCATCTCGGAAGGGCACAACCGTCAGATTCGCCGCATGCTCGAAGCAGTCGGTTCGGAAGTCATCAAACTGAAGCGCGAACAGTTCGGTTTCTTGACGCTCGATGGACTCACGACAGGCGACTGGCGCGAGTTGTCACGCAAGGAAGTGAGCAAGCTCCGTGAGCTAGCGAACCCGGTCGTGCCAAATGAACCACGAGGCAAGAAAAAGAAAAAATAACAAGCTAAAAATCGTCCTTACACAGGATGATTTTTTCTTTTGTGGAGATTCTGTGACAAAAAGATGAAAAAAGTCTGTTAATGTGCGTTATCGTTGTTTTTTCAGTACAATAGCAACTGAAGGATGGTGTGAAATCATGACGAAAGAGACAAAACAAGGCGATCGGATGAATCAAGCGATGGCCCATAAGAAAAAACGGTCATTTTGGCGCCTCATGATTATGACGATGGTGCTGTTTGCCGGTGCGGTCGTCATCATGCAATTGATCGAGCAGGCCGGGAATGATGGCCGGGTCGAGGCCGGAGACGACGCGCCGAACTTTAAACTCGTCAGTCTTGACGGGGCGACGATGGTCGAGCGCGAAACGTATGATGGGAAAGGGATGCTGTTAAATTTCTGGGGTACGTTCTGTGAACCGTGCGAGAAAGAGATGCCGGTCGTACAAGACAACTATGCCACGCTTCAAAATATGGGCGTGGACTTTTGGGCCGTGAACGTCGGTGAGACGCCGCTGCGGGTCGACAACTTTATCAATGACCTCGGCGTCGAGCTCGACTATCCGATCTTGATGGATACACGTAGCGAAGTCGAGAAGGCGTACGGCATTTATAACTTACCGGTGACGTTTGTCATCGATGCCGACGGAAAAGTCATTGAAAAGTATGAAGGTGAACTCACGAAAGAGAAACTGTTAGAGTTAGCCGAGAAGTCATTGTAAGCGAACGGGGGGCGCACACATGCTAGATATGAAGTACGACGGCGCCGATTTACGGTCGAAGCGTCGTCCGAGATCTTGGATTGACCGTGCCTGGAGTTTCTTTGCATCGGTCAAAGTCGGTCTTTGGTTGATTGGACTCATTATCGTCGGCTCTGCGGTCGGGACGACTTTTCCACAAGAGATGTATATTCCGCAACAATTGCCGGCGAGTCAATACTACACCGAAGAATATGGTACGCCAGGAACGATTTATTACACGTTAGGATTCCATAACTTATATACGTCGTGGTGGTACATCACGTTGATCGTGATGCTGACGTTGTCACTGATCGTCGTCTCGATCGATCGATTCTTTCCCCTGTATAAAGCGTTGAAATATCAACCGGTCCGACGCACCGACCGCTTCATGCGCGGGCAACGCTTGATCGGTGAAGGTAAAGGAACGGACGAACAGATCGACGCGCTCGGTGAGGCATTGAAGTCTAAGCGTTACCAGGTGAAACGCGACGGCGATGCATTACTCGCCGAAAAGTATCGGTTTGGTCGTTGGGGCCCATACATCAACCACATCGGGCTTGTCATCTTCTTTATCGGGGCGATGCTCCGCGTCTTCCCGGCATTTCACACCGATACGCTCGAATGGGTACGGGAAGGCGAGACGGTGGCGCTCGAGGCGACCGACGACACGTATTACCTTCGCAACGATCAGTTCATCCTCGAGATGTATGATCCAGAAAATAATCCGGAGGACGCCAAGTTCGCCGAGGCGATTGAAAAAGCCGGGGCTGTCCCGAAAAACTATGAGACGGAACTGACACTGTTCAAGAAGACCGGGACGAACGAGGACGGATCGCCGCAACTCGAGGAAGTCGAAACCGGTTCGACGAAAGTGAACCATCCGTTCAAATTCGATCAGTACGAAGTGTATCAGGAGCAGTATTCAAGCCGACCCGAGTTTTTGTCGATGTCGTTTAACGTCGGTGACAAACAGACAGGTGACGTGTACGGGCCGTTCACGGTTGATTTGACGGACCCTGAGACGACGTACGATCTCGGTGAGGTCACGGTGACGCTCAACGACTTATATCCGGACTTTGAAGTTCGAAATGGGCAACCGGATACGAAGTCACCACGGGCGTTGAACCCTGCCTTCTTCTTAGCAGTCGAAAACCCGGATGGGACGACCGAATCGAACTTGATTGGGATTCGACTGAACGTTGCCGATGAAGACAATCGTTACGCGATCCAGTTCGCAGGAACGGAAATGGCGAGTACGAGCGGACTTCGGGTCAAGAGCGACTCGACGTATCCGATTTTAATTGTCGGTGGGACGATCTTCATGATCGGGATCGTCATGGGGATGTATTGGCCGCACCGCCGGGTCTGGATTCGACGTCATAACGAGACGGACGTGCTCGTGGCTGGATTCACGAACAAGAACCCGTCGTCGCTTCACCGTGAGATCACACCGCTCCTAGAAAAAAATGGGCTGCCGATTTGGGAAGACCAGGCTCGGTTCGAACAAAAGGCAGACATCGACTCAACTAAAGAAAGAGGGGAATCATAATGGAGTGGATTCAGTGGAGCAGCCGCCTGCTCTTGATCGCGTTCATTCTTTACGCCGTGGCGACCGTGTTGTTCACAATCGCGGTCAGCGGCATGCGCAAAGACCGAAACGTCAACCGGATCGCTTACGGTAAGTATGCGTTCACGCTAGCCGTCATCGGCTTTGTCGCCCAAACGGGATATTTTATCATGCGTTGGATCGGGGTCGGCTACGCGCCGGTCTCTAACCTTTACGAGTACACGACATTCTTTGGGATGATGATGGTGCTCGGTTTCCTTGTCGTCTATGGGATTTATAAAAACGATGTGCTCGGCTTGTTCGCCATGCCGGTGGCGCTTCTCGTTATCGCGTTCGCATCGATGTTCTCAAGCGAAGTGGCACCGCTCATTCCGGCACTGAACAGTGTCTGGTTGAAAATTCACGTCACGACGGCCGCGCTCGGTCAAGGGATTCTCGCCATCAGTTTCGCCTCAGGTCTCATCTTCTTGCTCAACGAGACGTCGATGCGCGAACGATCGAAATCGCGCACATGGCTAGAAGTGACGATGTTCGTCCTCATGTGCACGCTCGGCTTCATCCTCGTATCGATGCTGTTTAAAGCAATCGGTGCCGGCGGTGTCGTCGAATTTACGAATGACCGCGGTACGCAAGAGTCGTACGAATATTTCATGCCGATCTTGTTCGTACCGGAAGGCGCACAACTGTTATCAGGTGCGAGTGGACTATCGCTCGAATTGCCGACGTTCATCAACACGTTGAAGTTGAACACGTTGCTCTGGTCGATTATCGCTGGCGCCGTCATTTACCTTGTGCTCCGGTTCGTCGTCTTACGCAAACGTATTGCGGAAGCGTTGCAACCGCTCGCGAAGAAAGTCGATCTTGACCTCGCGGACGAGATCAGCTACCGTTCGATTGCGATCGGATTGCCGGTCTTCATCCTCGGTGGGCTCATCTTCGCCATGATTTGGGCGCAGATTGCCTGGAACCGTTTCTGGGGCTGGGACCCGAAAGAAGTATGGGCGCTCATCACGATGCTCATCTATATTTATTACTTGCATATGCGCATCCAGCGGGGCTGGACGGGGACGAAAGCAGCATGGCTCTGTGTCGGCGGATTCGCCGTCATCATGTTCAACTTAGTGTTCGTCAACCTCGTCATCGCCGGATTACATTCATACGCTTGATGAAAAAGAAGTCACTTCGGTGGCTTCTTTTTCGTAAGGGCATACAACTCACCGTTGTTAAGCGAAATAATAGAGTGGTATAGTTATGAAAGAGAGCGAAATGTTCACAATTGTGCAACATTCGCTACATCTTGTAATGGTTCTCTGGGAGGTTTAGTTGATGGCTGATAAAACAAAAATTCTAGTAGTCGACGACGAAGAAAGAATTCGCCGACTGTTAAAAATGTATCTAGAACGGGAGCAATACGTGATCGAAGAAGCGACGAACGGTGAAGAAGCGCTTCAACTCGCACTCGAAGGCGACTTTGACGTCATTTTGCTCGACTTGATGATGCCGAAGATGGACGGGGTCGAAGTGTGTACCGAACTCCGTAAAACGAAAGCGACACCTGTCATCATGCTGACGGCGAAAGGTGAGGAGATCGACCGGGTTCAAGGCTTCGAGGTCGGCGCGGACGACTACATCGTCAAACCGTTCAGTCCTCGTGAAGTCGTCTTGCGCGTCAAAGCGCTACTCCGTCGCTCAGGTTCGACAAAATTTTTGCAAACGGCCGAAAAGTCGAAAGACTTGATCGTGTTCCCGCATTTGACGATCGACAATGACGCACACCGTGTCACGGTCGACGGGGAAGAAATCGCCCTCACGCCGAAAGAGTATGAGCTATTATTCTTCCTTGCCAAACAAGTCGATAAAGTGTTCTCGCGGGAGCAACTGTTAAAAGAAGTATGGAACTATGAATTTTTCGGAGACCTTCGAACGGTCGACACGCACGTGAAACGGCTTCGTGAGAAATTGAACCGTGTCTCTCCATCCGCGGCCCAAATGATCACGACGGTATGGGGTGTCGGGTACAAGTTTGAAGTCGTCAGTGAGTGATGATTCGCCGCAATAGTATTGTCACGAAGCTGTGGCTGACGATCCTCGTGTTGGTCAGCCTGATTTTGTTCATCGTATCCGTCCTGATGCTCGAGTTCTTCAACTCGTTCCATATCGATCAGGAACGTGGTCATTTAGCGAAACTCGGTGGGCAAGTCCAGTCTGTCTTGCTAGAAGAAGGCGATTCGTCACGGACGGTCGACCAAATCATCGAAGTGTACGGAGCGAACTATATTTTAGAGAACGGGTCGGTCCGTTCGAACTTCGGCACGGAAGTCGATGGCTTGATGACTGAACTCGGGCGTCAGTCTTGGAGTCCTTATCAAGCTGTAGGGGAGACGGCGATCGGGAACTTCTCGTCGTTCGATGACCAGGCTGCCTTGGCGTATCGGACGACGTTCTCCCTTGAGACGGGCGAGTATACACTCTATTTGTTTGAGCCGCTCAATGCGATCTCAAGCGCGAATGAAGGGGCGCGGACGATCATCTTTTGGACGGTCGCCTCGGCGATCATCGTCACGACCGTGTTCGCTTTCTTCTTATCAACCCGGATCACGGCCCCGCTGCGTGAGATGAGGGACGCCGTCAATAAGACGGGTGAAGGACAGTTCGATCTGCGGCTCGTCCAGAAGACGAACGACGAAATCGGTGAACTTGCCGGCTCATTCAATGCGATGAGCAGCCAGCTGTCAACATACGTGAACGCGCTCGACCGTGAACGGTTGCAGCTCGCTTCGATTCTGCGTTCGATGGCAGACGGTGTCATCACGCTCGATCGCCATGCGAACGTGATCGTGACGAACCCGCAGGCACAGCCGTTGTTGAACGATGATCAACCGCACGAAGTCGTGCTCGCGCTTTACGAAGACCTCGTCGGCGGTGCGCCTGAGAAGACGATTGAAGTGAAGCAAGACGATCGCTACTATACGTTGACGGTCACACCGCTCCTCGGGGAGGAAGATTTTGAGGGAGCGGTCGTCGTCATCCGTGATACGACCGAAAGTCACCGCCTCGACAAGATGCGGACCGACTTCGTCGCCAATATCAGCCACGAGCTGCGGACACCGCTCGTGACGCTCCAAGGCTATTCCGAGGCCATCATCGACGGCATGACCGAGAGTGACGAGGCGACGAAAGAATTCGCTTCGATCATTTACGACGAGTCGTTACGGCTTGCCCGGCTCGTCAACGATTTACTCGATTTGGCAAGAATCGAATCAGGGAAAGAGACGATGCAGTTCGCGGCGTTCGATTTCGGCGAATTTTTACCGCGGGTGATGCGCAAGTTTAACCAGATGGCGAACGAGAAAGGAATCACGTTGTCGACCGTGGCTCCGAAGCGGAAGATTGAAGCGGATGGGGATCGGTTAGAACAAGTGTTCACGAACTTGATCGGCAACGCCATCGCCCACACCGAGAGCGGAGCGATTCGGCTCGAGGCGACCGAAGAAGCGGACGGCTTCTTGATCCGTTTGACCGATACCGGCAGCGGGATCCCGAAAGAGGACTTGCCGTTTGTGTTCGAGCGGTTCTATAAAGCGGACAAGGCCCGGACGAGCGGCGGGAAGACAGGAACAGGCATCGGACTCGCCATCGTCAAGAACGTCATCGATGCCCACCATGGCACGGTCGACGTCACGAGCGTGTACGGCGAAGGGACGACGTTCATGATTCGGCTCCCTTACGACCAACCGCATTCATAACGACAATGGTGACTCCTATGGGTCACCATTTGTGGCATAGAGGAGGAAATGACATGAAGCGCTATACACGTGGAGGCGACAAGGGTGAAACGTCATTGATCGGCGGACGCGTCTTGAAAGTACACCCGCAAATCGAGGCGATGGGATTGTTAGATGAATTGAACAGTCACATCGGTCTCGCGCTCGCGCACCAGACGGACGCGACGTTACGGGATCAACTGACAAAAATCCAGCACGATCTGTTCGACCTCGGTTCAGAACTGATGTACAAACAAGATCCGCCGCAGCAAGTCGACTTAGCGATCGTCACCGAGCTCGAGATGTGGATCGATGAACTAGAGACGAAGTGTCCGGAACTCGTCCGCTTCATTCTGCCCGGGGGCAGCGTGGCCTCGGCGAGTCTGCACGTCTCCCGGACGGTCTGTCGCCGCGTCGAACGCGAGCTCGTCAACATCGATGCGGCCGCTCGTCAATTGTCTTACTATAACCGCTTGAGCGATTATTTGTTCACAGCCGCCCGTTATGCCAACGTGGTGGCGGGCGTACCCGATCAAGAGTATGCGCGCGGTGCGTCCGTGTTCCAACCGAAAACGAAAAAGGAGTAGATGATTCATGAAAGGGATCGAACAATTCCGTAACCAGCTCCACTACTCGGTCTATCCGACCGATAAATTTAAAACGACGACGTGCCTCGTCTCGTTCGCGGCGCCGTTGTCTGCAGAGACGATTGCCGACCGGGCGCTCCTGCCGTACGTCATGGAAAAAGCGACGGCGGCGTATCCGTCGATTGAACTGTTTCACACACCGCTCGAGCAATTATATGATGCTAGCCTATTCGCTGGTGCGTCAAAAGTCGGGAAAGAGCATGTCATCCAGTTCCAACTAGAAGTTGTGAACGACCGGCTCGTCGGGGAACCGGTCCTGTCTCAGGCGATCAAGCTATTAGAAGAAGTGTTGCTCCGCCCGAACGTTTACGACGGCGCGTTCCAACCGCTCATCGTCGAACAAGAATCCCGTCTGCAGCGTCAACGCATCGAGTCGGTATACGATGATAAAATGCGCTTCGCCCAGCAACGATTGCAAGAACTGCTCGGCGGAGAGCTCGCGATCCCGTCGCTCGGGACGCTCGAACAACTCGACCAGGTGACGCCGCGATCGCTCTATGAGGCGTACACGTCCATGATCAAGCACGACCGCATCGACGTCTACGTCGTCGGGGACGTCACGCGTGACCAAGTGACCGAGGCGTTTTTGCCACTCGAGACGCTCGGCTCGCCGCTCGTCCGAGAGTATCCTGAACCGGTCGACCGAGAATTTCAGCGACTTGAGGAACAGCAGGACGTGAAGCAGAGTAAACTTCACCTCGCCTATGAGGCCAACGTTGACCCGCGCAGCGAGGACGCGATCAAGATGCAAGTCGTCAACGGCTTGTTCGGTGGGTTCCCACACTCAAAACTGTTCATGAACGTCCGTGAAAAGGAGAGCTTGGCGTACTATGCGGCGTCGCAATACAGTTCGCTTAGCCGGATGTTGTTCGTCTACGCCGGGATCGATGCCTTGAACCAAGTGAAAACAGAACAAATCATTGCCGACCAACTTGCCGACCTGCAAGCAGGGGAGTTCGATGACATGACGCTCGAGCAGACGAAAGAGATGTTGTTCCATCAACGGCGCCAACTCGGTGACAGTCCGCGTCAACTGATCGCCTGGATGAGCGGTTCGGACATCCGCCCGTTCTCACTCGAAGAAGAGATGGCCATCCTTGCCCGGACCACGCGAGAAGACGTGGCCGCGCTCTCGAGTCAAATCAAACTGAAGGCGATTTATTGTTTAAAGGGGGGGACAGCATGAAACTAGATTTTCCAAACGTCGGTGAGACGATTCATCACGTCGTTCTCGATAACGGGCTGACGGTCTACTTGCTGAAGAAAGTTGGATATGAAAAGACGTACGCCACATTCACGACAAAATACGGTTCAATCGACCGTCGCTTCAAAACAGACGACTGGATCGAAGTACCCGACGGCATCGCCCATTTCCTTGAACATAAAATGTTCGAAAAAAAGGACGGCGATGTGTTCCAGAAGTTCGGACAGCTCGGGGCGTCAGCGAACGCCTTCACATCATTCACCCGGACCGCCTATTTGTTCGGTGCCACGTCAAACGTCGAGGCGAACTTAAAGACGTTGATTGATTTCGTCCAAGACCCGTACTTTACAGAAGCTTCGGTCGAGAAAGAGAAAGGCATCATCGGCCAGGAGATTCAAATGTATCAAGACAACGCAGGGTGGCGTCTTTATTTCGGTTTGATCGAGGCGATGTATGAAGCGCATCCGGTCAAGATCGATATCGCCGGAACGATCGATTCGATCAGCGCGATCACGGCCGCTGACCTTTATGCGTGTCATCAAGCGTTTTATCACCCGAGTAACATGACGCTGTTCGTCGTCGGCAACATCGACCCTGACATCGTGCTCGAACAGATCCGTTCGAATCAGGCCGCGAAAACGTTCGAACCGCCTGTACTCAGTGAACGCGAACACGTGCAAGAGCCGAGAACGGTCCGCTTAGCTGCGCGTGTCATCGAGATGGACGTATCGGTCCCGAAAGTCATGATCGGCTACAAGGACACGCCGCGCGCCGGGGAAGACGGGATGAAACAAGAACTGGCCGTCGAACTGCTCATGCACGCCTTGTTTGACACGACGGCGCCGCTCTATGCAGAGCTTTACGCCGAAGGGTTGATCGATGATGCCTTCTCGTTCGACTATACGTCGGAAGAATCGTTCGCCTTCGCCGTGTTGTCGATGGAGACACCGCATGTCGATGCGTTCGTCGCCCGCATCACCGAGGTGCTCGAGCGTCCGCTCGACATCGGAAATGAGACACTCGACCGTAAGAAGCGGATGATGAAAGGGCAGTTTTTGAAGGCGCTCAACTCACCCGAGTTCATCGCCAACCAGTTTTCACGCTACGCGCTAACGGGTGGGAATATGTTCGATTTGCCCGAGCTGCTAGACGCGGTCACGCTTGAAGAACTATACGACACGTATGACCGACTGTTCAAACCGGATCAACGGACCGTCTGTGTCGTCAAAAAACCATGACGACACTCATCACCGGGGCGAGTGGGGCGATCGGTCGTGCCGTCGCCCTTTCCTTTCGCGATGATGAGCTCATCTTACATGCGCACGCGAACACGGAAGCGCTCGAAGCGTTCGTGAAGACAGAGGGTTTGTCAGGCCAAGTCGTCACGTGCGACCTCGGCGACGACCAGGCGCTAGACGCTTGGCTCGCTACGGTCGGCGCGGTCGATCGGATTATTCACGTCGCCGGTAACCACGCCTACGGGCTGCTCGTCGACGCGGACATCACTGAACTCGATCGTCTCTATCGCGTTCATGTGCGCGCGATGGTTCGACTCGTTCAACACGTCGTCGGGCAAAAAGCTTACGATCGCCCGCTCGACATCGTCATCGTCTCGAGCGTCTGGGGGGAAGTCGGAGCGGCCGGAGAAGTGATGTACTCGACCGTCAAAGCGGCACAGCTCGGCTTCGTCAAAGCGTTCGCGCGCGAGGCCGGCCCGTTTAATGTTCGCATCAATGCCATCACGCCGGGGTGGATTGAGACGCCGATGAATGATACGGTAGAAGAGACGAAACAAGACGTTCGAGATGAGATTCCGCTCGGCCGTCTCGGTCATGTCACAGAAGTAGCCGAGACGATCCGTTTCCTCTGTTCACCGTCCGCGTCCTACGTGACCGGCACGGTGTTACGGGTCGATGGCGGTTGGCAGTGAAAACTTTGTCGCCGCGGTTGAAACGAGTTCTTTTCAATTCTTCTAAAATAATTTAGAATGAACAAGGTAGCGAGCCTACATTCGGAAAGGGTGGACGAGATGGATCATAAGTTCGAAGAATGGTATCTCGAATATGAACTTTGCCAAAATCGCCCCGGCATCCTCGGCGATATCGCCTCGCTGATGGGGATGCTCCAAATCTCGATCGTGACCATCAACGGGGTCGATCTTCAACGTCGCGGGATGTTGCTCAAGGCACCGGCCGCCGATCACGTCCATCGGCTCGAGCATATTTTGCGGAAGATGGAAGCAATCGTCGTCATCAAACTCCGCCGCCCGAAACTGAGGGACCGGATTGCGATCCGTCACGGCCGCTATATCGAACACGACAACGATGACAAAAAGACGTTTCGCTTCGTGCGCGAAGATCTAGGGGTACTCGTCGATTTTGTCGCTGAACTAATGAAAGAAGAACGACATCTGTTGATCGGTGTCCGGGGCAACCCACGCGTCGGCAAAACGGAGTCGATCGTCGCGGCGAGCGTCTGCGCAAACAAACGTTGGCTGTTTCTTTCGTCGACACTCATGAAACAGACGGTCCGGACGTCACTGTTTGAAGAAGAGCGAGAAGGTGATCACATCTACATAATCGACGGCGCCGTTTCGACGCGGACGATGGACGAACGTCATCGTCAGTTGATCCGGGAAGTCATGCGTCTTCCTGCCGTCAAAGTGATCGAGCATCCCGATCTTTACGTCCGTAATACCGATTGTGTGTTTGAGGACTTTGACTATATTATCGAACTGCGAAATAACCAAGATGAAATCATCATCATTCCGCAAGAAACGAATCGTGAAGCAGAATGGTTTGAATAATTAATTGAATGGAAGGTGTGGACCCCTTTGACAGAACTAGGGACTTTTTTGAAACAAAGGCGTGAGGCGAGCGGTCTGACGCTTGACCAAATTCAGCAGACGACGAAGATTCAAAAACGCTATATCATCGCGATCGAGGAAGGTGATTATAAAAATCTCCCTGGTTCGTTTTATGCACGGGCGTTCATCAAAACGTATGCGGAATCGCTCGGGCTTGATGTCGATGAGCTTTACGAGACATATGCAAAAGATTTACCGAAAATCGAACCGCAACCGACCGCTCAATTATCACGTAAGCAAACTTATTCAAAAGCTTCCGAGACGTCGAGCCGCGTCTCAAGATGGGTGCCGAAAATCATGCTCGTGCTTGTCGCCTTCTTGCTTGTGACAGCGGTCTACTACGTTGTTAGAAATCTCGATTTTGGAGGTGGACAGGACGCGACACCGGCTGAACCACCGGCTTCAGGCGTGACGATCAATCAAAATGAAGACGTTCCTGAAGAAGAGCCGACGGAAGAAGCGCCGGTCGAAGAAACACCGGCCGAGGAAGAGCCGCCAGAAGAAACCGGACCGATCGCGGTGACGGAAACGAACGGGGCCGACCTCACGTATGAGATCGCAACAGCTGACAAGCTGACGACCGAGATTCACGTCAAAGAATCACCGGCGACTTATGTCGGCGTTCGCGATACATCGCTTGAAGGAGCGTTCCTTGCACCGGAATATCCGAACCAATCGAAACAAAACCCGATCGTCATCGAAGGTGCCGAAACAGATACGCTTCGGATTCGGATCGGTTTGATCGGTGGCGTCGAGAAGATTGTCGTCAACGGCCGTGAGCTTGAGCTTGCTGATTCTCCGGTCACACAAAATATATTTGTGAAGAGAGTCGACGCTGAATAAGTCGACGTCTTCTAGAGGAGGAGTTCTCGATGAACCTACCTAACCGCCTGACGATGTTGCGGGTTTTGCTCATCCCCGTATTCGTCGTCTTGCTCGCTGTAGATTTTAACTGGGGAGACATCGCTTTCCTCGGGGCGGAAGTACCGCTTCATCAATTCATCGCCGCGGTCATATTTACGATCGCAGCGATTACCGATTGGCTTGACGGGCACTTGGCCCGTAAGCACAACTTGGTCACGAACTTCGGCAAGTTCATGGACCCGCTCGCTGACAAGTTACTCGTCACGGCGGCGCTCGTCTTGCTCGTCGAGATGGACCTCGTCGCGGCATGGGTCGTCGTCGTCATCTTGTCACGTGAGTTCGCGGTGACGGGGCTTCGTCTCGTCGCGGCTGATGAAGGGATTGTCGTGGCGGCCGGTAAGTCGGGTAAAGCGAAGACATGGGTCCAGCTCTTTGCCATCATCTTCTTATTGTTCGGCAACCCGATTTTCAACTATATCGGCATCCCGTTCGGGGAGTGGGCGATGTGGCTCGCACTCGTCTTGACGATTTATTCTGGGGCCGAGTATTTCGCACAAAACTATAAGATCATTGTAAAATCGATGTAAATCGACGACAGGCGAGTTGTGGGAGCAACTCGTCTTTTTTTTGAATCAAAGGAGGAACTTCGATGAAACGGACCGAAATCATTGCGGTAGGTTCTGAACTACTCTTAGGGGAAATCTCGAACACGAACGCCCGTTACTTATCAGAGCAGTTGTCGAAATATGGACTGTCCGTACTGTATCATGTAGTGGTCGGGGATAACTTCGATCGCTTAAGAGAAACATTCGAGCAAGCGAACCGACGGAGCGAACTCGTGATCGTCACCGGGGGACTCGGTCCGACGAATGATGACATCACGAAACAAGTGCTCGCTGACTTGCTCGGCCGCCCGCTCGTTCGGGACGAAGCGTCTTTAGACACGATCCAGCGCTTTGTCGCCTCGCGGGGACGAGCGATAAACGACGGGGACGCCAGACAAGCGGATGTTTTATCAGGAGCTGAAGTGCTTCACAATCCGGCCGGTCTCGCTCCCGGCATGTGGGTCGAGGACGAGACGACGTGGCTGCTCTTGCCCGGGGTGCCGCGCGAGATGACAGCGATTGTCGAAGCGACGTTTCCGAGCAAATTTTCGGGTGCGACGATCGTTTCTGAATCACTACGTTTTTATGAGATCGGTGAGTCGGCGCTCGACGAGGCGGTATCCGATCTAATGGACGGGGTGAACCCGACTGTCGCCCCGTACGCGGAGTCAGGGGAAGCGCGACTGCGTGTCAGCGCGAAAGCGGAGACCGAGGACGCGGCCCGGCAGATGATCGACCGCGTCAAACGAGACATTCTGTCCCGTGTCGGCGCCTATTATTTCGGTTCGGACGAGGATACGCTGGCTGCGCATTTGATTCGCGAGCTAAGACGGCGCCACGCGACGCTATCGATCGCCGAATCGTTGACTGGGGGACAAGTCCAAGCGATGCTGACGGCGGTCCCAGGGGCGTCAGAAGTCTTTCTAGGAGGCGTCGTCACGTACTCGGACAAGCTAAAAAATAGGTTTTTAGGGGTATCCCTTGCTACAATTGAGTCACAGTCGGTCGTCTCAAAACAAGTTGCTTTAGAAATGATCCAAGGGCTCGTTGATCAGACGGATTCGGATTACGGATTGTCCTTCACCGGTGAGGCCGGACCCGTCTCAAATTCGGGTCGACCGGTCGGCACCGTGTTCATCGGGGTGAAGACGCCGTCAGGTATGGAAGTGATCGAACGCGTCTATCCGCACCAACAGCGGAACGTCATCCAGGCGCGGGCGGCCAAGGACGGGTTATGGGCATTGTGGCAACGAATGAAAAAAGGCGAATAAACGTTCGTAAAAACCTTGTGTAAAAGGTTGGGTTCGTTTATAATGAAGATACAAATCAAAGGAGGCTCATTAATTTATGAGTGATCGTAAACAAGCGTTAGAAATGGCATTACGCCAAATTGAGAAACAATTCGGTAAAGGCTCAATCATGCGCCTCGGTGAAAATACAGATCAACAAGTATCCGTCACTCCGTCAGGATCGATCGCCCTCGACATCGCGCTCGGCGCAGGCGGCTATCCACGTGGTCGTGTCATCGAAGTGTACGGACCGGAATCTTCAGGTAAGACGACAGTGGCGCTCCATGCGATCGCTGAAGTCCAAAAACGCGGTGGCCAAGCAGCGTTCGTCGATGCGGAGCACGCGCTCGATCCGAAGTACGCGCACAACCTCGGTGTCAACATCGATGAACTGCTCTTGTCACAGCCGGACACAGGGGAGCAAGCGCTCGAAATCGCAGAAGCGCTCGTTCGTTCTGGTGCCGTCGACATCCTTGTCGTCGACTCGGTAGCGGCACTCGTGCCAAAAGCTGAAATCGAAGGTGAGATGGGTGACTCACACATGGGACTTCAAGCCCGTCTCATGAGCCAAGCGCTCCGTAAGTTGTCGGGTGCGACGAACAAATCGAAGACGATCGTCATCTTCATCAACCAGATTCGTGAAAAAATCGGTGTCATGTTCGGGAACCCGGAAACAACTCCAGGTGGACGTGCCTTGAAATTCTATTCGTCGGTTCGTTTAGAAGTTCGTCGTGCAGAGACGTTGAAGCAAGGCCAAGAAATGGTCGGTAACCGGACGAAGATCAAAGTCGTCAAGAATAAGGTTGCCCCACCATTTAAAACAGCTGAAGTCGACATCATGTACGGTCTAGGGATCTCACGTGAAGGTGAACTCATCGATATCGGTGCCGATCTTGATATCGTTCAAAAAAGTGGTGCTTGGTATTCGTACAACGAAGAACGCGTTGGACAAGGTCGTGAAAATGCGAAGCAGTTCATGAAAGAAAATCCACAAATCGCCGCAGCGATCGAACAACAAATTCGTGATCACTACGGTCTCAACGGTGAGAAGACGGTCACGGTCGAAGCCGACAGTGATGAAGTGCTCTCACTCATCGAAGAAGATTAAACAAGCGACCCGCCGGATGCGTCCGAGCGGGTTTTTTGTATATCACAATATTTTTTAAGGAATTGGGAGTTCTATCCTGTCCTTGCATTGCATTCTAACAGGTAAATAAGTACAATAAAGCTATGCGCGGGTCCACCCGTGTCATTCAATCTTAAAAAAATAAAATAACCTTGCGAAAGGGAGGTGAACATGATGGAATGGCTAAATTGGCTTATTCTGATCCTCCTTTTGCCGATAGCTTTTGTTGCAGGTTTTTTTGTGCGTAAATCGATCGCCGAAGCGAAGATTCAAGGTGCTGAGACGGAAGCGACCAAGATTGTGGAGCAAGCGAAACAACAATCGGAAGCGATGCAAAAAGAGGCACGGCTTGAAGTAAAAGAAGAGATGATTCAACTTCGCAATGAGACGGAACAAGAGTTACGCGAACGTCGCGAAGAGCAGAAAGTGAAAGAGAATCGCTTCGTTCAAAAAGAAGAGCTTCTTGACCGGAAAGCAGACATGCTCGAACGGAAAGAAGATGCTTTGGATGAACGCGAGGCGGGCATTGCGAAACGGAAACGTGAAGCAGAGACGCTCGAAAGCAAAGTGGAGGAATTATACGAGGAAGCCCGTCAAGAACTTGTACGCGTGGCGGCCTTGTCGAAAGAAGAAGCACGAACCATCATCATGGACGAAGCGAAGCAGGAAGCGCTTCACGATGCTGCTCTCCTTCAAAAAGACATCGAGCAAAAAGCAAAACTTGAAGCTGATAAAAAAGCGAAACACTTGTTGTCTCTCACGATGCAACGTTATGCGGCTGAACATGTCGCTGAGACGACGGTATCCGTCGTCAACTTGCCGAGTGACGAGATGAAAGGGCGCATCATCGGTCGTGAAGGACGTAACATCCGCACGCTCGAGACGCTCACTGGGATCGATCTCATCATCGATGACACGCCTGAAGCGGTCATCTTGTCCGGATTTGACCCGGTCCGTCGTGAGATCGCCAAGATGACGCTAGAAAAACTCGTGCAAGACGGACGGATCCATCCGGCCCGGATCGAAGAGATGGTCGAGAAGTCACGCCGCGAAGTCGATGAGCGCATCCGTGAATACGGTGAGGAAGCGACGTTCGAGGCTGGTATCCACGGGGTACATCCTGACCTTATCAAAACACTCGGACGCATGCGTTACCGGACGAGTTACGGTCAAAACGTACTCGCCCATTCGGTCGAAGTGGCCCACCTCGCCGGCATGATGGCCGCCGAGCTCGGGGAAGACGTGACGCTCGCCAAGCGAGCGGGACTCCTCCACGATATCGGGAAAGCGATCGACCATGAAGTCGAGGGCAGCCACGTCGAAATTGGCGTTGAGCTGGCCACGAAGTATAAAGAACATCCGGTCGTCATCAACTCGATCGCCTCGCACCATGGAGACGTCGAAGCGACATCGACGATCGCTGTTCTCGTCGCAGCGGCAGACGCGCTGTCTGCGGCACGGCCGGGCGCTCGTCAAGAGACGCTCGAGAGTTACATTCGCCGCTTAGAACGCCTCGAGTCAATTTGTGAGTCGTTCGAAGGTGTCGAGAAATCATATGCGATCCAAGCAGGACGCGAAGTCCGCATCATCGTCCGCCCAGACGTCGTCGACGACGTCGTGGCGAACAAGATGGCCCGCGATATTTGCAAACGGATCGAAGATGAACTGGATTATCCAGGACAAATTAAAGTGACGGTCATTCGTGAAACGCGGGCCGTCGATTATGCGAAGTAAAAAGCGGAGACATTCTCCGCTTTTTCTGTTTTGAAGGAGGAAATATTTATGAAGATTTTATTTATCGGTGACGTCGTCGGGAAACCGGGTCGTGACATCTTGGCAGCACAAATCGGGCGCTTGAAAAGCAAATACAGTCCGACGTTCATGCTCGTCAACGGTGAGAACGCAGCCAACGGGCGCGGTATCACAAAAAAAATATACCAACAATTTCTCGAACTTGGATTCCACGGCGTGACGATGGGGAACCATACATGGGACAACCGTGAAATCTTTGATTGGATCGACGACGCCGAGCGCATCGTCCGTCCGGCCAACTATCCGGACGGCACGCCCGGTGTCGGCATGATGGTGCTCAAGCAGAACGGGAAGAAGCTTGCCGTCATCAACGTCATGGGGACGGTGTTCTTGCCGTCGCTCGATTGTCCGTTCCGCAAAGTCGACGCCCTCGTCGATGAGGTTCGGGATGACGTCGATGCCATCTTCGTCGATATGCACGCCGAGGCGACGAGTGAGAAGATTGCGATGGGGTACCACCTAGACGGTCGTGTCCAAGCCGTCGTCGGGACGCATACCCATGTCCAAACCGCCGATGAGCGCGTGCTCAAAAACGGGACGGCGTATATCACTGATGTCGGGATGACAGGTCCGCTCGACGGTGTCCTCGGCATGGACGCGTCTGTCGTGTTGAAAAAGTTTGTGACACAACTCCCGGTCCGGTTTGAAGTTGCCGAGGGACGGGAACAACTTAATGGAGTTTTAATCACGATCGACGACCAGTCGAAACGAGCGACCAAGATTGAACGCATACACCTAGATGATCAGACCGTCTGGTTTGATTGAACAACCTACCCGAGGGGGAAACAAGAATGGACGTACTCAGAGTTTCAGCAAAATCGAATCCCAACTCCGTTGCGGGTGCATTAGCTGGCGTTCTTCGTGAAAAAGGAACGTGTGAGATTCAAGCGATCGGCGCCGGTGCGCTCAATCAATCCATCAAAGCTGTCGCCATCGCCCGCGGTTTCGTCGCGCCGAGCGGTCTTGATTTGATCTGTATTCCAGCGTTCACGGATATTCTAATTGACGGGGAAGAACGAACTGCCATCAAGCTCATCATCGAACCTAGATGAGCTTGTGCGGTCGGGACATAGGTCCTATTCTTGTGAAGAGAAGCCATCGGAGCGGATGGCTTCTCTTTTTTGTTGAAAAATGAGGTTCTATCTTCTCAGTTTCGTCATTTTATGACAAGATGAAAGAGAACGTGAAGTTCGACAAACAGACAAGAGGGGGACGTTTTCGATGGAACAGCTCGTGTCAACGACAGAGAAGGAAGCAACGACACCTGTGATGAAAGCGATTCAAAAACACACGGCCGGATTTGGGGCAAGGCTGGTCGAGGTGCCGATTCCGACACCGGGTGCCGGTGAAGTATTGATTAAAGTGAAAGCGACATCGATTTGCGGGACCGACGTCCATATTTATGAATGGGACGACTGGGCGAAGAGCCGGGTCAAACCGCCTTACGTGTTCGGGCATGAGTTTTCAGGGGAAGTCGTGGCGCTCGGGGAAGGGGCGAAGCGCATCAAAGTCGGTCAGACCGTGTCGGCCGAGACACACATCGTCTGCCACCAGTGTAAACAATGCTTGCGTGGTCAGTATCACATCTGTAAAAACACGAAAATTATCGGGGTCGACACCCAAGGCTGTTTCGCCGAGTATGTCGTCATGCCGGAAGAGAACTTATGGGTCAACCCGGAGACGATGCCGTCGAAGCTCGCGTCGATTCAAGAACCGCTCGGTAACGCGGTCCATACCGTGCTCGCAAGTGACGTAACGGCACAATCTGTCGCCATCGTCGGCTGCGGCCCGATCGGTCTCATGGCCGTCGGCGTCGCCAAGGCGGCCGGTGCGAGCCGCGTGTATGCGATTGATATCAATCCGTACCGGTTGAAGCTTGCAGAACAGATGGGAGCGGACGTCGTCATCAACAGCATGGACCAAAATCCGCTCGACCTGATCATGGCTGAGACGGACGGGGACGGGATCGACGTCGTCTGTGAGATGAGCGGGCATCCGGTCGCGATCGACCAGGCGTTCAAGATGGTGACGGCGGGCGGCGACGTCAACGTCTTGTCACTTCCGGCACGACCGGTCGCGCTCGATTTGACGCGTGACGTCGTCTTCAAAGGAATCCGGGTCCAAGGCATCACCGGTCGTAAAATGTACGAGACGTGGGGCCAAGTGTCGACAATGCTCGCGTCCGGCCAATTGAACGTCGAACCGATCATCACCCACGTCTTCAAGCTCGAGGAGTTCGAGCAAGGTTTTGAGCTCATGCGAGCCGGGAAATGTGGGAAAGTCGTCTTACTACCATAAACAGGGGGAATCGATATGGCATTTGAACATATTACAGAAGCAGTCAATGAAATGAAGCAAGCGGGTACGTTCCGCTCGCTCGTGCCGCTCGAATCGGCGCAAGGGAACGAGGTCACAATCAACGGCAAGTCGCTCGTCCAGCTGTCGTCGAACAACTACCTCGGACTCGCCAACCACCCCCGTTTGAAACAAGCCGCGATCGAAGCGGTCGAAGCGTTCGGAGCCGGGACGGGCTCGGTCCGGACGATCGCCGGAACGTTCGAGATGCACGAGGCGTTCGAGCGTGAACTCGCCGAGTTCAAGCATACGGAAGCGGCACTCGTGTTCCAATCGGGATTCGCGACGAACCTCGGCGTCTTGTCGGCGCTGCTCGGACCGGAAGACGTCGTCATCAGTGACGCGCTCAACCACGCCTCGATCATCGACGGCATCCGTCTGACGAAAGCGGCCCGCCGCATCTACAAGCATACCGACCTTGAAGACTTAGAGGCGGCCTTGAAAGAGACGCAAGACTACCGGACGCGTCTCGTCGTCACGGACGGCGTCTTCTCGATGGACGGCAACATCGCACCGCTCCCGGAGATCGTCGAGCTCGCCGAGAAGTATGATGCTGCGGTCATGGTCGACGACGCGCACGCGTCGGGCGTGCTCGGGCAGAACGGTCGCGGGACGGTCAACCACTTCGGTCTCGATGGCCGCGTCGCGCTTCAAGTCGGGACGTTGTCGAAAGCGATCGGGGTCCTCGGCGGCTACGTCGCCTGTTCGAACGACGTCCGTGACTTCTTGATTCAAAAAGGGCGTCCGTTCTTGTTCTCGACGTCACACCCACCAGCGGTCGTCGCGGCGAACCGTGAGGCGATTCGTGTCATGAAAGAAGAAGAAGAGCTGTTCGACAAGCTTTGGGCGAACACCGAGTTCTTCAAATCGGGTCTCCGTGACCTCGGCTTCGACATCGGCCACGCGACGACGCCGATCACACCGGTCATGCTCGGGGAAGAGACGCTCGCGCACACGTTCTCGGACAAGCTGAAAGACCACGGCGTGTTCGCGCAAAGTATCGCCTTCCCGACGGTCGAGAAGGGCAAGGCCCGCATCCGGACGATTGTGACGGCGGAGCATACCCGTGACGACCTCGACCGCGCGCTCGCTGCCTTCAAGGCGGTCGCGGAAGAGTTGAACGTGACGCTCCACGCGTAAGATTGGACTGCAGACAAATCGTCTGCAGTAGAGGAATGAACCACAGCATGCCTATATCGGGCATGCTGTTTTTGTTTGAAAATTTTGGTAGACATTTAAGAGGACAGGTTCTAAAATTTGAAAAGATGCACTAGAAGATTGAAGTACATATTATTTCAAATACCGAATTTAGAATAAGGAGCTTATACGAATGATGTTAGGGAGCTTTAAGGACGTCGGGATGTACATCGGATTATATGATGAGATTGTTCCGTATGTAAAAGAGATAGGGGAGCGAGGATGATGCAAGCTTCAAGTGTAGTGAGCGGCACGCTCCTGTCCGCTGAAACATTCTCTATCCTGACGATTTCACCGCCATTCATCATCAATGTCATCTTTAGCGTAGTGGCTTTGATGGCAGTGTTCTATTTCCGAAGTGAGAGCTGGAAAGGCCGATTGCTGAATATGGTTGTAATGATGTGGTCGCTATTCTTCATTTCGGTGTATGTGTTCGCTTGGTATGTGAGATTAAAAAACAATATAACTCCGGACTTTGCGGCTTCGTTTGCGCCGGGTCCATTTCCGGGATGGAAAGAGTTGATTGCGCAAAGTATGGAGGAGCCAGATGTTACCGGGAATGCAATCACATATGCTGCGTTTCTATTCCTTACTCGAAAATATAATGATTGGTACATGTGGCCAGTAAAAATCGTCTTTATTTTTTTCGTAGGTCTGTTCTTTGTAAAGTACATCCCCGTCGTCTTTCACTGGCTCATTGGATAAAAAAAGCAAGGCACTTGGCCCTGCTTAAAGGATCAACATCCCGCGGAACCCGCGGGCCGCGTAATAGGAATCCGCACCATTGTGGTAGACGAAGATGTGGTCATAGCGGCGGTCACAGAACAAGGCGCCGCCCTTTTGACGAATCGCTCCCGGGGTTGAAATCCAGCTCGAGGTTTTCACGTCGAACGTGCCGAGCGTCTGTAAATGGCGATACGTTACTTCGTTCAGTAGCGCTATTCCCATCACCTCAGCCAATGTGACGGCGCTCCCAGACGGCTTGTTCTTCTTGCGAGCCGTCAACGCCGGTTCGTCATAGCACAGGCTGCGGCGACCGCTCGGACTTTCGGCTGAGCAGTCACAGAAGACGAGGTCTCCGTTCGGGAGGCGGATAACATCCGGTTCACCACCGGTCTTTTCCATTTCAGAGAGTGCGATGAGCTTGTTCGAATCCGTCTCAAGCTTCGTCAACACGTCTGACCAGACGGCATCGAGATGTCGCTCCATGTGGGTGTGAAAGCGTGATTCGACGATAGCTAATAACTCGTTTTTGTCTTCAGTTGAGAGGGTGGCCATGTTTTTTCACTCCGTTTCAGCAGTTTCTACCAGTATAAGATATTTTTTCGTCATCCATTCATAATTCATTGAGCGAAAGGGGGATGTATGATGAACTTCGATGATATAAATGTTGAGCAACTACACGCGCATTCGTTCCAGACGATTGAGTTGTTTCAATTAAGAACAATCTGGTCACAAAGTTTGCCGCGTGATGCTTACCGAGTGACAGACTTTTCAGAGCTGAACTTACATGTGACGAAGCCAGAATTGCTTCAGCTTCGATGGATCGATTTGACGTTACCGTTCGGAATCTATTCGAATGAAAAACTAGTTTTTTTGTATGACCCGTATCATCGCAAGCTACATACAGAAAAAGTTGTGCCTATTGAGTTAGCCGGACACGATGTTTCCATTCTCGATTTTTTATTGGCACACAGCCAGACGTTTCATGATCCGGATTCGTTTTCTGCAAAAATGGGATCACTCTATGATTTTTCTTGGGACAGCCAATGGAGAGAGTTCGGTTTACCGAAATTGAAAGAACATGCACCATTCCTTGCTGATTTATTGGTTACGCTTGGAGTGCAATCGTTTCAAGTCGTGTCATTTAAGAATGAATTTTTGTCCAATTTTGATATCTGGGCGAAGCGTACGGGATGCGACCATTCGATAGAACGTATCGGGAAATGGAAGTGGTCGAAGACGTATAAGGTGAGCTGCGACGTTTCAAGGCTTTCAGAACACGAGATGCGTCAACTTGTGTCAGTAGTCGAACACTATGAAGAGTGGGAAGGGTTCCGATTCTTAAACCCGACCGAGACAGAAATCGTCTCATTGTTCATTGGAGGCAATTTGACGCAAGGATATGGCTACGGTGTGTTTCAGTATGAACATCCTGGAGAGGTGGTTTCCAATGAGATTTGAAGATTTGTTCCTGTATGACGGGACGATTGAGGTGTTCGCTTTCAATTATGACATCGGTACCCAACAAAAGCCTGACATTTAATCTACAGCTCTACGACCATCCTAGGAAGCGGAACGCCTCCTTCCGTGAGCGGCTTGAGGCGAATGGGATTTCTCCGCAAAGCGAGGTGGTGAACGTGAAGCTCTGCTTTGAAGACATCATCTACATGGAAGTCATCGATGAATCGTATGCCGATGGGGTGGTGATGACGCCTCACGACCAATATGACGGAAATCAAATCGTTCGTTATACAAGGTCGGGATATCTCGAACAGCTACAAGAAACGCGTTTCCAATTGTGGGAAGACATCAAACCGGATAAATGACTTCATCACAAATCTCCTCCAGAACTATTCAATTTGGGGTGGGATGAATGAAGCCAGCTTACATATTTTCACCGCTTTCAAATTATTTACAGATGGTTTACAATAAAACGATTACGAAAACAATGATTGGAAATCGTTTTGGGGGATTCTCATGTTGACCTATGACATCAATGGACAGCTACAGTTACGGATGTTTACCATCGACGACGCGGAGGCGTTGTTCCAATTGACGATGGCGTCGAAGCCATATCTTCGCGAGTGGCTCGGATGGCTCGATTACATCGAGACGATCGAGGACTCGAGACGAAACATCGAAGGGCGAATCAAAGGATTGATTGAGACGGGCGGCTATCCGAAATCGTTCGCTATCTTCTATCAAGATGAGCTCGCCGGCACGATCGGCTTCAACGATCTTGATGCGGGCATCAAGTGCGGGACGGTCGGCTATTGGCTCGGCCAAGATTTTCAAGGGAAAGGGATCATGAGCCAAGCGCTCGAAGCGATCATCGAGTACGGATTTAAGGAACTCCGCTTACATAAAATCGAGATCCGTGTCGCGACCGGGAACGTGAAGAGCCGGGCGCTGCCGGAACGGCTCGGCTTCAAACAAGAAGGCGTGCTTCGAGACGCCGAATGGCTGTACGACCGGTACGTCGACCATGTCGTCTACGGGTTACTAGAAGATGAATGGGCCCATTGATCGACAAAGCAAAACCCGTCCTCGGAAAAGGGCGGGTTTTAGTTCGTCACATTTTCACCGAACAGCTCGGCACCGAACTCGGCATACGCCTGCTCGTATCGGCGGAGCGATGATTCTTTATGCATGCACGTCACGTTCATCCGCTCGAGAGAAGTCATGTCGGTCGCATACGTCTTTAAGACGTGGGCGTTCCGGAGCATCGACGGGGTGACCGAGCGGGTGACGCCGCTGCGCTCGTTCAACTGCCGCATCATCTTCGTGATCATGACGATCGTCAGCTGTTTCGGCTGGTTTTTGGCGTACACCCAGCGGAACGTCATCCGGGCAAAGTCGAACGAGACGAAGACCGGATCTTCCGAGTACCAGCGCGGGCGCACCGGCGTCGGGATGTCGGCGAGATAGTTCATGAGGAGTGATTGGTCCTCAGGCGTCAGCTTCAGCGTGAATTTGTTACCGAGACGGTCATAGACATCGAACTCGTAGCTCGCCAAGTGTAGGTCGTTCATTTTCAGACGGATGATATGATGGACGCGCAAACCGTATTTGTAGAACAGTGTGACGATGAGCGCGTTGCGGTTGACGAGGTACGGATGGGCCTGAAGCTGGTTCTCGCTCAATCCCCGCGGCGACCGGATCGTCCGGACGAGCTTGTCGAACTCGGACTGTAACGCGATCTGGTCGATGGTGAGCGTGTGCGCCGGTTGCGAATAGGCGAGCATCTTTTTGCGGAGCGGGTTCAAAAACTGGGTCAAGCTGTTGATGACGGTGACGATGCGGGCGACCGTCGCCTGTTGGTACTGTTTCTCTTCGATCAAAAAATCGTTGATGAACGTCTTCCATGACTCGAGCGGGACGGCGAGCCATTCCTCGGGGGTGACGAGTTCGACGTTATGGTCGCTGAAGTATTTGTGCACGTCGATCAAGTCGTAGCGATAGCGTTTCAGCGTCGATGGCTGGCGGCCGCTCGCACCGAGATGATATAAATACGTTTCGATATACTCGGGGAGCGAGTACTCTTTTCTGCGTTTCGTCATGGGACGTCCCTCCTTCTCTTCATATCGTACCACAAACGGACGTTCTCCATTCATGGATTCGTGGTAAGATGGAGGATGAGACTTATTAGGAATGAGGGATGTATATGGAACGAGAGAAAGTGATTATCGTCGGGTGTCAGCTACCGACCGTCGACGATTGGACATATGAACAATCGATGGGTGAACTCGTCGAATTGGTCGATACAGCAAAAGGTGAGGTCGTCGCAAGGCTCGACCAGAAACGGCAACAAGTCGACCGCCGGACGTTTATCGGGAAAGGGAAAGTCGAGGAGCTCGCCGTGCTCATCGAACAGTTTGAGCCGGATATCGTCATCTTCAACGCTGAGCTGTCACCGGCCCAATCGAAAAACATTCGGATCTCGTTGAACGACCCGGACGAGATGAAATTGATCGACCGGACGCAACTCATCTTGGACATCTTCGCCGGACGGGCCCAGTCGAAAGAAGGGAAGCTCCAAGTCGAGCTCGCCCAGATGAACTACTTGCTCCCACGCCTGATCGGGCAAGGCACACAGTTGTCACGACTCGGAGGCGGGATCGGGACGCGTGGACCGGGTGAGACGAAACTTGAAAGTGACCGCCGTCACATTAAGCGCCGCATCGATGAGATCAAGAAGCAACTCGAAGGCACGGTCGCGCACCGTGACCGCTACCGTGTGCGCCGGAAAGAGAACCGTGTGTTCCAAGTCGCGCTCGTCGGTTACACGAACGCCGGCAAGTCGACCATCTTCAACCGTCTGACCGATGCCGACACGTATGAACAGGATGAACTGTTCGCGACGCTCGACCCGCTCACGCGTGAGCTCGAACTGCCGCGCGGTGGGAAAGTATTGATCACCGACACGGTCGGGTTCATCCGCGACTTGCCGACGAAACTCGTCGCCGCGTTCCGCTCGACGCTTGAAGAAGTGCTCGGAGCCGACCTCGTGCTTCATGTCATCGACGCGTCGAACCCGCACTACATGAACCAGATCGATACGACCAATTCGGTCTTGTCCGATCTCGGCGCGAGTGAGTTGCCGCAGCTCGAAGTGTACAACAAGAAAGATCGCTTGACGGCTGACTTCGTCGGTGGACCGCTCGTCATCTCGGCGCTCGACTCGGCCGATATCGAGACGCTCATCGGCGCGATCGAGGACAAGATTTCGGACGTGTTGACGAAAGTGCACGTCGTCTTGCCGGTCAGCTCGTTCGAACATTACCATCCGGCCAAAGATTCGATGTACCGGCTCGAGGAGAACTTCCTTGACGACGGCTCGGTCGAACTTGTCGGTTATATGAGAGAAGACACGCGTCTATATGCGACGCTGAAACCATTTGAGGTGTGAATGATGTGGCAAGAAAAGATTGAGCATTACGATGAACTCGCCCCGTTCGTCAAGCAAGCGGAACAACGGGTGAAACCTTATTTTGAAGCGATCGAGGAAACGGCGGAGTTCAACCAATACCGTGTCCTCGAATCGTTCAAGAAGCATAAAGTGTCGGACTTTCATTTCAATCCGACGACCGGGTACGGCTATGACGATATCGGGCGCGACACGCTCGAGTCGATCTATGCGGACGTGTTCGGGGCCGAACTCGCCCTCTGTCGTCCGCAAATCATCTCGGGGACACACGCGATCGGGATTGCCTTGTTCGGTGTGTTGTTACCGGGAGATGAACTCTTGTATATCACGGGTAAACCGTACGATACGCTCGAAGAGATCGTCGGCATCCGTGGCGACGGCCGCGGTTCATTGAAAGAACTCGGTGTCGGCTACGATACGGTCGAGTTGAAAGACGATCAAATCGATGTCGCGACTGCGATCGAACGGATCCGCCCCGAGACGAAGCTCGTCGGCATCCAACGTTCGAAAGGGTACGCCAATCGACGCAGCATCCCGGTGCGTGAAATCGGCGAGGCGATCGCGGCGATCAAAGCAGCGCACCCGCACGTGTTCGTCTTCGTCGACAACTGCTACGGCGAATTTGTCGAGACGATTGAGCCAACACATGTCGGAGCCGACCTCATGGCCGGTTCGCTCATTAAAAACCCGGGCGGTGGCTTGGCGAAGACGGGTGGCTATATCGCCGGAACGAAAGCATTGATCGAACGATGCTCGTTCCGGATGACGACGCCAGGCATCGGCAGCGAGGCCGGTCCGTCGCTCTATTCGCTGCAGGAGATGTATCAAGGCTTTTATATGGCGCCGCACACGGTCGCCCAAGCGTTGAAAGGGGCCCATTTGACGGCGAGCCTGCTCGGCTTGCTCGGCTTTGAGACCGATCCGCATTATACGTCACAGCGGACCGATTTGATTCAATCGGTCACGTTCCGCGACCGCGACAAGATGATCGCGTTCTGTCAGAGCATCCAGATGGCGTCCCCGGTCAACGCCCACGCGCTGCCGGTGCCGGCCTATATGCCAGGCTATGAGGACGACGTCATCATGGCGGCCGGGACGTTCATCCAAGGCTCGTCGATCGAACTTTCAGCGGACGGACCACTCCGGGCGCCGTACACGGCATACGTCCAAGGTGGCTTGACCTATGCACACGTGAAAGTCGCGTTAATGCTCGCCTTGAGCCAATTGCGGACGAAAGGGCTCGTCACATTTGACCGTGAAAATTCAACTCAAACGTTGTAACCGAAATGTCATGTTAACTTTCTTAACATCTATTGACAGGAAAGTTGTCATGTATTATTCTCACATTGTGAGACAGAAAAGGAGGGGTAAGGGATGGCCGATCAATTTCGTCGCTCCAACCCGTTGTTTCCGATTGGGATCGTCCAAGATCTGACGCAACTGACAGGCAGGCAGATTCGATATTACGAAGAACAGGGTCTGGTTTCGCCTAGTCGGACGGAATCGAAACGACGACTTTATTCCTTTAATGATGTCGAACGTTTGCTCGCAATCAAAGATTTCATTGACCAAGGCTTCAACTTGGCGGCGATTCGCCATATGCTCGACAACGACGGTGCCAAAGAGACAGAACAATCTGCTTCTGCGGCTCCGCCAAGCGAACCGCCAAAGATTTCCGAGAAAGAGTTACATCAATTATTGAAAACACAGCTTCAAGAAGCTGGTCGTTTCAATAAAACGTCGCTCATCCAAGGAGAGTTGTCACGTTTTTATCGATGACGCCAGTACACAAACCATTACACAATGTGAGAGGGGACTTTTACCATGGCCAGAAAAACGTTCACAAAAGAAGACATCAAACGGATCGCACAAGAAGAGGACGTACGCTTTATTCGTCTTCAATTCACGGATATCCTCGGTACGATTAAAAACGTCGAGGTGCCAATCAGCCAATTGGACAAAGCACTTGATAACAAGATGATGTTCGATGGCTCTTCAATCGAAGGGTTCGTACGCATCGAGGAATCAGACATGTACCTCTATCCAGACCTTAACACGTGGGTTGTCTTCCCATGGACAGACGGCAGCGGTAAAGTCGCTCGCTTAATTTGTGATATTTATAATCCGGACGGCACACCGTTCAGCGGTGACCCGCGCGGCATTTTGAAACGCAACCTCGAGCACATGCAAAAGCTCGGCTTCTCAGCGTTCAACGTCGGACCAGAGCCAGAATTCTTCCTCTTCAAGAAAGACTTGAACGGACAGCCGACACTCGAATTGAACGACCAAGGCGGTTACTTCGACTTGGCACCGGTCGATTCAGGCGAGAACTGCCGTAAAGAAATCGTTATCGAGCTCGAAAACATGGGCTTCGAGATCGAAGCGTCACACCACGAAGTCGCACCAGGACAGCATGAAATCGACTTCAAATACGCGGATGCGGTAACGACTGCCGACAACATCCAAACGTTCAAACTCGTCGTCAAGACGATCGCGGCGAAGTATGGCCTTCACGCGACGTTCATGCCGAAACCACTCTTCGGTGTCAACGGTTCAGGGATGCATGCGAACATGTCACTCTTTAAAGGCGACACGAACGTGTTCTACGACCCGAACGGTGACATGGAGCTCTCGGATACGGCACGTGCCTTCACAGCTGGTATCCTCGAGCATGCACGTGCGTTCACGGCGATCTGTAACCCAACGGTCAACTCGTACAAGCGTCTCGTGCCTGGATACGAAGCACCATGCTACGTCGCATGGAGCGCCCGTAACCGTTCACCGCTCGTCCGTGTACCGGCTGCCCGTGGCCTCTCGACACGTATCGAAGTACGTTCGGTCGACCCGGCGGCGAACCCGTACCTCGCGCTCTCGGCCCTCTTAGCTTCTGGTCTTGACGGCATCGAGAAAGACTTGAAAGCACCGAAACCGATCGACAGCAACATCTACGTGATGGACAAGCCAGAGCGTGTTGCGAACGGCATCGACGATCTTCCGGCGACACTCTTCGACGCACTCGAAGTACTCCGCGCCGACAAAATCGTCATGGATTCGCTCGGTGACCACATCGGCGAACACTTCCTCGAGTTGAAAGAGATCGAGTGGGACATGTTCCGCACGCAAGTGACGGAGTGGGAACGCGATCAGTACATGACGCTCTACTAAGTCGAATGAACTTGAAAAAACGCTCGATCCAGTTTCTTGGATCGGGCGTTTTTTTAGTCAAAACAAGCGACCACTCGCAATTGAGTGGTCGCTTGTTTTGCGATTAGAACGCACGTTTGAAAAATGTGGACGCATAGTCGAGTGCCGTATGGAGCGTCGTCGCGAACACGAGACCGAGGAAGAACGGGATGCCGTTCAAGTCGAGCCACGTCTTCACAACCGCTTCATACGAAGTGAACGTAAGGATGAGCGCGAGCGGGAAGCCAAGGTAGATGACACGAATGAGATCGCTCAACACCGGCAAGTGCGACAGCGGAGACCGGTGCGGCATCAGCTTCACGTAAGGGAGCCAAAAGCCACGCAGCGGTCCCCACCGATAGTATGCATCCGATTTCAAATCGAGGTCCGGGGAGAGCCAAAACGTCCCGATAAGCGCACCGAGGAAAAGGGTAGTCGGGATATCGACATCAATAAAAGGCGTGGCAATCGCTAAAGCACCGATTGCCACGAGGTTCGTACGCGTATGTGTCTTGCCGCTAGCCATTAATGGATCGTCCGGTATACACCGATGACCTTCCCTAAAATGGATACGTTATCGAAATACATCGCCTCAAGTTCATCGTTCTCCGGCTGGAGTCGGACTTTCGACGCCTCTTTGTAGATCCGTTTGACGGTCGCCTCACCCTCGTCCGTCATCGCGACGACAATCTCTCCATTGTCTGCCGTGTTCTGTTGTCTGACGAGTACGCGGTCTCCGTCGAGGATTCCGGCGTTGATCATCGAATCGCCAGAGACGGAGAGCATATACACGTTATCCGAACCGACGATATGGGCCGGGAGCGGGAAGTGTTCTTCCACGTTCTCGATCGCCGTGATCGGTGTTCCGGCCGTAACTTTCCCGATAACCGGGACGTACATGACCGTCTCACGCTCCTCGATAGACGGGGCGTCCTCGCTCAACACTTCGAGCGCACGCGGTTTTGTCTTATCGCGCCGAATCAATCCACGTTTTTCAAGACGGTCCAAGTGACCGTGCACGGTCGAGCTCGATGCGAGACCGACGGCTTCACCAATTTCTCGGACTGACGGCGGATAACCTTTCGTCCGAACTTCAGCTTTTATAAAATCAAGAATCTGTTGCTGTCTTGCTGACATTTTTTTCAATGGATTTCACCTCGTTTATGTCGAATAACCTGCGAACGCATCCTATTCTTTATGGATTTATTTTAACACAAGAACATATGAGCGTACAAACATTCGTTCGTTTTTTCTTGACCGAACAGAAGTTCTTGTTTTATGATAAGGACAGATAAAACGAACAGACGTTCCTAAGAACGCATATTCTTATATTTGGAGGCGGTTCAAATGAAAGATACAGTCAATGGATTCATATTGGTCGGAATGGTAGTGCTCGGGATGTTCGCCTTTTACTTAGTCGGCGAGTTTCGCCAAGGCGGGACTGTGGAGCCGAAAGTGATGACGGTCGAAAGAAGTATCGAACAAGAAGTTGCGTTCAACGAAGCAGAAACGCTCGAAGCCCAGCTGTTAGCGGAACGTGCGGAAAAAGAAGAGCGGAAAACGACTTGGTTCGCTGCTGAATGATCGATTTGGATTGCGAACACCCGCTCATCCTGTGTATCGTAAGAGGATGACTGGAAAGAAAGGAAGTGACGAGATGCGAGTCGTCATTTATTGTCGCGTATCGACGAACAAGTCAACTCAGGAAACCTCGCTCACGAGGCAAGAAGCAGAATTGTTACAGATGGCCAAACGTCTCGATGCGGAAGTGATCGATGTGATCACCGAACAAGAGAGCGGATTTGAGGTCAATCGGACGGGTCTGCTCGATTTGTTAGAGCATGTGTCGGCGTCAAAGCTCGATGCCGTGCTCGTGAGCGATGACAGTCGCCTCGGCCGGGGGAATGCAAAAATCGCCATCTTGCATACGCTCATGAAGCATAACGTCCGGCTGTTGACGATGCAGTCGTCCGATGAATACGTCGTCTCCGACGCCGAGAAGATGGTGCTTGAGATTGTCAGCGTCGTCGAGGAGTATCAACGGAAGATTCATAACGCCAAGATATCGCGCGGCATGCGCCGTGCGGTCGCGAATGGGTTCAACCCGCAACGCAACATTCAGCACCATGACCAAGGGGGACGGAGCCGGATTGAAGTGCCGATCGAGGAGATCGTCCAACTCCGGGAGCGGGGGCTCACTTTCGCCGAAATCGCGGCCACGCTCCGTGGATTCGGCTACGAAGTCTCGAAAGCGACTGTGAACCGTCGCTATTTGGAACATGTGGCAGTGCCAGAAACTTGATTCCTACGCCCTGATTTTGTACAGTAGAACTACAAATTCAGTAGAGAGGGGGCGAACCTCATGTTAGCACCCGAACAATTGGAGCGGATTAACTTCCTCGCCAACAAGGCAAAGACAGACGGCTTGTCACAACAAGAGATGGACGAGCAACAAGCGTTACGTCAACAATATTTAAAAGCGTTCCGTCAATCGTTCAAATCCCAGATGATGGGCATGAAAGTCGTCGATCCGGAAGGCAACGACGTGACACCAGAAAAACTAAAAGACGAACAGAACCGACACCGTTCTGAATGAACTCGAATGCACATCCTATTTCGTATAGGATGTGCATGTTTGTTATACACGAAGCTCGATAAGGTTCGACCATTCCCTCGAAAACAGACGTATGGAAGTAAACGATTCCAATCAATGTGACATACTATTTAATTAGTTGTGACACACGATTGAGTGTGCTAAAATATGACGGGTAGAAACTTTCTTAACAACAGAGAGGATGAAATTAGTGGAAACAACTACTAAAGAATTATTAGCGATTAACTCGATTCGGACGCTCTCGATTGATGCTGTCCAACAAGCGAACTCAGGTCACCCAGGTATGCCGATGGGTGCGGCCCCGATGGCGTTCACGCTTTGGACAGACAAAATGCGTCACAACCCGAAAAACCCGAACTGGTTCAACCGCGATCGGTTCGTCCTTTCAGCGGGACACGGTTCGATGCTGTTGTACTCGCTGCTTCACTTGTCTGGTTATGACCTTTCACTCGACGACATCAAGTCGTTCCGTCAAATGGACTCGAAGACGCCAGGACACCCTGAGTATCGTCACACTGCAGGTGTAGACGCAACGACGGGACCACTCGGCCAAGGGATTGCGATGGCTGTAGGTATGGCGATGGCTGAAAAACATTTGGAAGCAACATACAACCGCGATGAGTTCAACGTGGTCGACCACTATACGTTCGGGATCTGTGGAGACGGTGACTTGATGGAAGGTGTGTCGGCCGAGGCTGCCTCGCTCGCCGGTCACTTGAAACTCGGGAAACTCGTCGTCTTGTATGATTCAAACGACATCTCGCTTGATGGCGACCTTCATAAGTCGTTCTCGGAAAGCGTAGAAGATCGGTTCAACGCTTACGGATGGCAAGTCATTCGCGTCGAGGATGGAACGGACATCGATACGATCGCCAAAGCGATCGACGAGGCGAAAGCTGAGACGTCGAAACCGACGATGATTGAAGTGAAGACCGTCATCGGTTTCGGTTCACCGAATAAATCAGGTAAATCAGCATCACACGGCGCTCCACTTGGAGAAGCAGAGATCGAACTCACGAAACAGTTCTATAAATGGGAAGGCGAGACGTTCTACGTCCCGAACGAAGTGTACGACTTGTTCAACGATAAAGTCGTTGAGCCTGGCGCTAAAGCTGAGTCGGATTGGAACGAACTCGTCGCAGCCTACAAATCGGCTCATCCTGAGCTCGGTGCTCAGTTCGAACGTGCGATGAACAACGAACTTCCTGAAGGTTGGGATAGCGAGTTGCCGACGTTTGAAATCGGGTCGAAAAAAGCGACGCGCCAAACGAGCGGAGAAGTCTTGAACGCGATCGCAAAAGCGGTACCGACATTGTTCGGGGGATCGGCTGACCTCGCCGGCTCGAACAACACGATGATTAAAGGCGCTGCTGACTTCGACGAAGATCCGGCCGGCCGTAACATCTGGTTCGGTGTCCGTGAATTCGCAATGGCGGCAGCTGTCAACGGGATGGCGCTTCACGGTGGCGTACTTCCTTATGGCGCAACGTTCTTCGTCTTCTCGGATTACCTCCGCCCAGCGGTCCGTCTCGCTGCACTCATGGGAATCCCGTCGACATTCGTCTTGACGCATGACTCGATCGCAGTCGGTGAAGACGGTCCGACGCACGAACCGGTCGAGCACTTGATGAGCTTCCGGGCGATGCCGAACTTGTCAGTTCTCCGTCCGGCAGACGGAAAAGAGACGATCGCCGCTTGGAAACAAGCGATCACGACGACGTCAGCTCCGTCACTTCTCGTCTTGACGCGTCAAGCGTTGCCAGAACTCGCAGGAACATCTGTCGAAGACGCGGCAAAAGGTGCCTATGTCGTCGCAGGTGACTCGAGCGAAGCGGACGTCCTTCTTCTCGGTACAGGCTCAGAAGTCCACGTCCTCGTCGAAGCACGTGAACAACTCGCTTCTGAAGGCGTGAACGCTGCTGTCGTCTCAATGCCGTCATGGGAACTGTTCGAAGCCCAATCGGCAGAGTACAAAGAATCAGTTCTTCCCTCGTCGATCACGAAGCGCGTCTCGCTTGAAGCGGGTGCGACGCTCGGATGGTACAAGTACGTCGGATTCGGCGGTAAAGTGCTTGGAATCGACAAGTTCGGTGCCTCGGCTCCTGGGGACCTCCTCATGAAAGAGTACGGCATGTCTGTCGAGAATGTCATCGACGCTGTCAAATCACTATAATTGTCATTAAAAACGTGTGATGGCCTAGCAATGTCTAGGTCATCACTTTTTTTTCTGACGACTAGCGAATTAGCGTAATATAGTGTATAGTAAAAAACGATGTTTCATATGGTAGAGGAGGTAAAACCTTGAGTACATTATTTTGGATTCTTCTTGTCGTGGCAGCACTCATCGGGGGTATCGCGATCGGATTCTTCATCGCTCGTAAATACATGATGAACTACCTTGAACAGAACCCACCAATCAACGAAGACATGATTCGTACGTTAATGATGCAGATGGGTCAAAAACCGTCACAGAAAAAAGTCAACCAAGTGATGCGTGCCATGAACGTTCAAGCGAAGAACGAAAAAAAATCATAATGAGTCACCGAAGCACTTCGCACCCGCGAAGTGCTTTTTTTTATTCATCTTTTGTTCGACAATCGAACAAACTTTCGCTACCATAAATGAATAGTCTTATTTCAAGATATAGGGGGCGTTTCAGATTCGTGTATTTAAACAATTAGCTTGGTTCTTCAGGCTCGAATGGCGGACGTATGCAGTCGGTATCGTCTTGCTCATGTTTGTCGCCGCACTCGAGCTCATACCGCCGCGCATCATCGGCCGAGTCATCGATGGGATGAACCAAGGTTCGCTCGAAGCGGACTTGCTGTGGATGCTGCTAGGCGGGCTTGCGGCTGTCGGGATCGGAAACTATGTGGCGCGCTTTTTTTGGCGCTATTTCATTTTCGGGGCCTCGATCCGGCTCGGACGCCTGCTCCGGAGCCAACTATATCGTCACTTCACGGATTTGGATCAACGGTTTTATAAAAAGTCGCGTGTCGGCGATTTGATGGCGCACGCGACGAACGATGTCCAGGCTGTCTCGACGACGGCGGGGGCGGGTATTTTGACGCTCGTCGACAGTGTGACGATGGGTACGTTCGTCATCATCACGATGGTGACGACGATCAGCTGGAAGCTGACGGTCGTCGCTTTACTGCCGCTGCCGATCATGGTTATTTTGACGACACGATATGGAAAGATGCTCCATAGCAGGTTCGGTGTCGCTCAAGCGGCATTTTCCGAATTGAATGACAAGGTTCAGGAGAGCGTGAGTGGGATTCGCGTCTTGAAATCGACCGGGGAAGTCGACCACGACGTCGAATCGTTCGAGAAGTTGTCAGATGAAGTCATGGCAAAAAACGTCCGCGTCGCTAAAATTGACGCCTTGTACGACCCGACAATCTTCGGGATCGTCGGATTATCTTACATATTGTCGATCGGCTACGGGGCCTATTTGATCGAACAAGGCGAGCTCACGATCGGTCAAATCGTCAGTTTTACTGCTTATCTTAGTCTGCTCACTTGGCCGATGCTCGCTTTCGGTTGGTTGTTCAATATCGTCGAACGTGGTCGTGCTTCGTACGACCGGATCGAGCGCATGCTCGCCATCAAGCCAGAGATCCAAGACGATCCGATGGCGGCGACGAAACTGGATCATTCCGAGCTCGAGGCGGATATCGGTTCGTTCCGTTATGACGATACGACCGTGCTGCGTGATGTCACATTCCGGATCGAGCGCGGCAAGACACTCGGGATTGTCGGTCGGACCGGTTCTGGTAAGACGACGATCGTTCGATTGTTGACCCGGGAATATGACGTGACCGACGGTAAAATTAAAATCGGCGGCGTCAATGTTCGTCAAGTCAAAAAATCACTTCTACTAGATAAAGTCGCCCTCGTCCCGCAAGACCACTTCCTGTTCTCGGATTCGATTGCGAGCAATATCGCCTTCGGAAAACCGGAAGCAAAAATGGATGAGATCATGGCGGCTGCCAAGATCGCCGAAGTGCATGACGATATCATGCGGCTGCCGGAAGGGTATGCCACGCTCGTCGGTGAACGCGGCGTGACACTCTCGGGGGGACAGAAGCAACGTATCTCGATTGCCCGGGCGCTCATGATCGAGGCCGATCTCTTGATCCTTGATGACGCGTTGTCCGCCGTCGATGCGAAGACGGAAGAAGCTATCATCGAACATTTCCGTGTCGGCAATCCGGAGCAATCTCGATTGATCGTCGCCCACCGTCTGTCGGCAGTGGAGCATGCCGATGAGATTCTCGTACTCGCTGATGGCCAAGTCATTCAGCGGGGCCGACACAACGATCTCATTCGAGAACCGGGCTGGTACAAAGAAACGTACGACCGCCAACAACTTGAGGCGATCGTGGAAGGAGGGGGCCACCATGAAGCATGATATTCAAGAATGGGCGGTCATCAAGCGGTTATTGGCCTATACGAAACGATACGGCCGGCCGCTCAGCCTCGCCTTCGTCTTTTTGCTTCTTGCGACGGGAGCGAAGCTTGCCGGACCGTTTTTAATCAAAGTGTTCATCGATGAGTTCGTGACACCGGGCGTCTATCCGACGAATTGGGTCGTCACGCTGCTCGTCGTCTATATGGTGTTACACATCTCGGCCGTCATCTTCGACTATTTACAATCGATTGCGTTTCAGAAGATCGCCCTTAAAATCGTCCAAAATATTCGAATGGACATCTTCCGTCATGTGATGGGGCTGCGTCTCGCCTATTTCGACCGGACGCCAGCGGGTGTGCTCGTCTCCCGGATCACGAACGACACGGAAGCGGTGAAAGAGTTGTACGTCGGCGTGATGAGCACGTTCGTCCAGTCGGGCGTTCAATTGCTCGGGACGTACATCTTCCTGTACATTTTAGAGCCGACGCTCGCCACGATCGGGCTCGTCCTCCTCCCGTTGTTTTGGCTCATCATTTGGGCGTATCGCCGGTACTCGACTAAATATTTTGCCCAAGTCCGTGATTTGTTATCGCGACTGAACGCGCAGTTGAGCGAGTCGATCAACGGGATGGGAATCGTTCAACAGTTCCGTCAAGAAGAGCGTCTCGTCCGTCAGTTCGAAGCGACGAACGAGGCGCATCAAGAAGCGCGGTTCAAGAACTTGAAGCTCGATAGTATGTTGCTCCGCCCGATCATCGAGCTATTGCTTGCGTTCTCGATCATCGGTTTGCTCGGTTACTATGGCTTCCTGTCAATGACGGAACAAGTTCAAGTCGGGGTCGTCTATGCGTTCATCAGTTATATCGAGCGCATTTTCCGCCCCGTGCTCGATATCATGCAACGGCTGAGTGAATTCCAACAAGCGGTCGTCTCGGCAGACCGCGTCTTCAAAGTGCTCGACACCGATGAACCGGCGCCAGGAAAAAGTCTTTCCGGCGAGGCAGCGATCGGGGCAGGAGAAGTTCGGTTTGACGATGTCACGTTCAGTTATGACGGGGAAGTCGATGTTTTGAAGAACATCTCATTCGTCGCCAAGCCGGGTGAGACGGTCGCGCTCGTCGGTCACACGGGGAGCGGGAAAAGTTCGATCATCAACTTGCTCACTCGGTTTTACCCGTACGAAGGTGGACAGATCACCATCGACGGACACCCGCTCGAACAGTTCGAGGAAGTGGAACTTCGCGATAAGATCGGTCTCGTCTTGCAAGACCCGTTCCTGTTCAGCGGCACGATCGAAGATAATTTAAAATTGTTCAATCCGACAGTTAATTCCGATAAAGTTCGCCAGTCGGCGGAATTTGTCCAAGCCAATACGTTCATCGAAAAACTCGAGATGGGATATGGCCACGCAGTCGGTGAACGGGGGGCGACGTTCTCGAGCGGGGAACGGCAACTGCTCGCCTTCGCCCGAACGGTCGCCCGTGATCCGAAAATACTGATTTTGGACGAGGCGACGAGCTCGATCGATACGGAGACAGAGGAGCGGGTACAGTTCGCGCTCGACCGGATGCGTCGTGGACGAACGACGATCGCGATCGCCCACCGTTTGTCGACGATTCAGGATGCCGACTTGATTCTTGTCTTACATCGCGGCGAAATCGTCGAACGGGGCAATCATCAGGCCTTATTGAAGCATGATGGATTGTACAAAAAAATGTACGAGTTACAGTCAGGACAACGTCTGATGTCATAATTTACAAAGGACACCCGTGGGGGTGTCCTTTTTCCATGGAAAAAGCTCGCCACTAGAAAGTGACGAGCTGGAGTTGATGATTAATTTAAGTTGTCTGCTAGGTGTTTGGAAAGGACGTGAGACGTGATTAACGTGTCTAGCTCTTGGCTGACATGAATCACTTCTGGAGACGTCCAACTGTACTGCGAGGCGATTTCATACAGTTCATCGCGTTTTCGTTCAATGGCATAGTGTAAGGTTTCAGCTGTGATGACCGCCACGGTATTTCCCCCATCGTATTAAAATAGAACCTGATAAAGTAGAATATCCAAATCTTAGCATTCAACACTACGCATCACAAGTTACATTTCCATTTCAATAATTACAAAATCGGACGGAGTGAACGGAGAAAAGATGCGAGCATTTTGAAATGGTTTTCGCTATAATGGGGCTGAAAGGTGGAAAAACGCATGGAAGTCACTTTATGGCTCGCTTTTGGGGCGGGCGTCTTGTCTTTTTTATCACCGTGTACGCTGCCGCTCTATCCGGTCTTTTTGTCGTATATCACAGGGGTATCTGTCTCTGACTTGAAAAGCGAAGGGCTCCGGCAACGGACGGCTTGGTTTCATACGTTCTCATTCTTATTCGGATTCTCGATCGTCTTTCTCGTCCTCGGTTTATCGACTTCGTTGATCGCCGACTTCTTCATTCAATTTAAAGATAGTCTACGCATGTTCGGGGCAATCCTTATTTTTGTGTTCGGGGTCTTTTTAGCGGGGCTGTGGCAACCGCGCTTCATGATGCGCGAAAAGAAACTCGCACTTGGAGAACGGAAGAGCGGGTATTTTGGGACCGTGTTGATCGGAATCGGGTTCGCAGCCGGATGGACGCCGTGCACAGGACCGATTCTCGCCGGGGTGATCGCACTGGCTGCGTCTAACCCGAGCCAAGGCATGGGGTATATGCTCGCTTACGTCATCGGGTTCTCGATCCCGTTTCTCGTCATGGCCGGTTTCGTCGGCAAAATCAAATATTTGGCGCGCAACAGTGCGAAAGTAACAAAGTTCGGAGGCTATTTGATGATGGCTTTCGGAGTCGTATTATATTTTGATGGAATGAATCGCTTCGCTGCCTGGATGAGCGAATTAGTGGGATTCACCGGATTCTAAAGGGGCTGACCATATGTCGATATTTTGGGGATCGACTCTCGTCGCATTGCTGATGGGGGTCATCGCGAGTTTCGTTCGCGTGAAGGCATCGGCCCGACCGACGAATGCGAAAAAAATCTTGATTCCACCGCTCGCGATGTCGACGGGCATGCTTCAATTTGTAGTGCCGGCTTTTCGTCTGACTTGGCTCGAAGTCGGTGAGGCGCTTGTTGTAGGCTTGATTTTTAGTATCTTTTTGATCAAGACGTCCAATTTTGAAAAACGTGATGGTGAGGTTTATTTATCCCGCTCGAAAGCGTTTTTCATCGTCGTCTTCGCCTTACTCGCGATCCGGACGGTCATGAAAGCGTTCCTCGGCGATGAGGTCAACATTTTCGCGACGGGCGGCTTGTTCTATTTGATCGCTTGGGGCATGATTGTGCCATGGCGGATCGCCATGTATCAAAAATATAAGCGCATCGCGACGACATAAACAACGGCGTACCTCGAGCGAGGTACGCCGTTGTTTTCAGTTTGAGCGTTTGGCCATGGCGACTTCGGTCTTGGCATCGATCCCGGTGTTCGCTTTCACAAGAATCCGTTCGAAGTTTCCGACGGCCTCGTCCGACTTCGTCAAATATGTCCCGACGATGGCAGCAAGGAAACCGAGCGGGATCGACACGATGCCCGGGTTCGTCAGCGGGAACAACGCTGCGCCGACGAAGATGGCTGAGCCGTCCGGTGCCCATAGGTTCGGACTGATTGCGACGAGGAAGAGCGACGAGAACAACCCGACGACCATCCCGAAGATGGCTCCGCCCGTATTGAAGCGTCGCCAGTAGATCGTGAACAAAATGACCGGCAAGTTCGCGCTCGCCGCGACCGCGAAAGCGAGCGAGACGAGAAACGCGACGTTCATCGATTGGGCGAAGAAAGCGAGTCCCATCGAGACGATCGCGACGGCGATCGAGGCGATCCGTGCGGCCAAGACTTGTTCTTTCTCCGTCGCTTCACCTTTTCTGACGATGTGCCCGTAAAAGTCGTGGGCAAAAGCCGATGCCGCCGACAAGACGAGTCCGGCGACGACGGCAAGAATCGTCGCGAATGCGATCGCTGCCACGAAGGCAAACAATAAGTCGCCGCCGAGTACTTGCGCGAGGAGCGGTGCGGCCATGTTACCAGCTGGGTTCGCCGCGATGATGGCGTCTGACCCGACGAAGGCGGCAGCGCCGAAACCGAGGAAGATCGTGAGGATGTAAAACGCTCCGATGATCCAAGTCGCGTAGACGACGGATTGACGCGCGGTCGGTGCGTCCTTGACCGTGAAGAAACGGATGAGAATATGCGGCAGCCCGGCCGTCCCGAGGACGAGCGCCAAGTTCAACGAGATCGTATCGAGCGGAAGTTTGAATTTGTTACCCGGATTCAAGAAGCTTTCCCCGAGCGGTGTCGCTTTGCTGACTTCGGAGAACATGTTGAGCACTGAGAAATCAAATCTCGCGAACACGAGAAACGAGATGATCGCCGTCCCGATCATCAAGAGCACCGCTTTCGTAATCTGGACCCAAGACGTCGCCGTCATGCCGCCGAAGACGACGTAAACGGTCATCAACAAGCCGACAACGACGACACTCGTCGTGTAAGGGATGCCGAGCAGGAGCTCGATGAGCGCACCGGCGCCAACGAGCTGGGCAATCATGTAGAAAATCGAAATGACGATCGCGTTCATCGCTGCGACCCCGCGGACGCGCGGCTTGTTGAATCGGGCAGCGATCATGTCGGCCATCGTGTACTTGCCGAGGTTACGAAGCGGTTCGGCGACGAGGTATAAGACGACCAGATAAGCGACGAGGAAACCGATCGAATAAAAGAAACCGTCAAATCCGGCGAGTGCGATCATCCCGGCGATGCCGAGGAATGAGGCGGCCGACATGTAGTCCCCGGCAATGGCGAGCCCGTTTTGAAAACCGGTCAAGCCGCCGTCGGCCGTATAGAAGTCACTCGCCGTCTTCGTCTTGCGGGCGGCGAAGAACGTGATCACGAGCGTCAAGCCGACAATGGCGAGGAACAAGAGAATGGCTGTCCAGTTCATCGTCCGTCCTCCTCTTGCTTGATTTTCTCGACGAACTTGTCAAAGCGACGAGCACGGCGGCTATACAAAACGCAAAACGTCCACGTCATGAAGAACTGGGCGAAAGCAAGGACCCAGGCCCAAGTGATATCCCCAGCCGCAGGGATGTTGAGGAACGTGAAATAGCTCGTAGAGATGGGGAGCGTGAAATAGAAGATAAGGGAAAAGATGATGGACGGAAGAATGAAACGGTTTTTTTCTCGCATCAGTTGGTGGAATGTGGCACTTTCGACGATTGATTCGGCAGAACGTGTACTTTCCGTACGCGTGGCTTGCGTGACGTCATGCATCGGTGGACCTCCTCGGTAATCAAGATAGCTACATTATAGAAACGGTACGAAAGGAAAAGCTATCCATTTTTTATTCGTTATTATCCATTTATTATACTAATATTGGTCATACCAATTAAATGTAAGCGTTTTCGATATTGTCTATAATTTGAACTATATACAAGAATACTAAAAAGAAGACAAAAAGGTACTTTAGACCTAGTAACCGTATGTCACATATTGGCGAACGTGCATCAAAAAATGAGCCCCGTGGAATCCAGGGGCTCACTGTTGGAAATAACGTTTATAAGTCATCCAATCAATCTGCTCTTCTTCGAGCGCTTTCTTCAAAAACTTGTGGTCCCGCTTCGGTGTGGCGGCGATATATCCTTTGACGACGAGTTCCGTCGTCATCACTTTCGCTCTCGATTCGAGCGCGAACTGTCCGATCTTGCCGGCAATCTTGCGAATGGCGACATCGCGGAACAGCTCAGGCACTGGCGTGACGAGCCGATCGAGTAGCGTCCGTGTCTCGGGTGTCCACAGGTGGCGTGTCTTCGCGATGTAATCGTCCTCGATATCTAGGAGAGAGCGGCCGTCTTCTTTCGGCATCCGTTTTAAAAACTTACGGAACATGAAGTATCCGCCGATCGTCATCAACCCGATCATCACAAATCCCCAGAAGACAATGAAATACATCATCAAGTTTTCTGGCATCGTCTTTCCCCCGTTCTTTCATTTCACAATCATTCAAGCTTAGTATACAAAAAAGACCGCGAATACAAAAGCATGAGCATCCCATAATGATGGACGAAACGACGCCGTTTCGTTAGAATAGAGAGCGTTGCAGTCAGAAATGAGAATGAATTTGAAAGTCTGGAAAGGAAAGGACTCTATATGAATCAATTAAAACAAGAAGTAGAGAAACGCCGCATTTTCGGCATCATCTCCCACCCGGATGCCGGTAAGACGACACTCACGGAGAAATTGCTCTTACACGGGGGAGCGATCCGCGAGGCGGGAACGGTCAAAGCCCGCAAAAATTCAAAACACGCCAAGTCCGATTGGATGGAGATCGAGAAACAACGGGGCATCTCTGTCACGTCGTCTGTCATGCAGTTCGTCTATCGCGACAAGGTCGTCTCAATCATGGACACGCCGGGTCACAACGACTTCGGAGAAGACACGTACCGCGTCTTGACGTCTGTCGACAGTGCGGTCATGGTCATCGATGCCGCCAAAGGGATCGAGACACAGACGAAGAAATTATTCCAAGTCTGTCGTATGCGTGGTATCCCGATCTTCACGTTCATGAACAAGTTGGACCGGCAGGCGAAAGATCCGCTCGAGCTCATGGAAGAACTTGAAGAAGTGCTCGGTATGCCTTCGGTCGCCGTCACATGGCCAATCGGCAGCGGGATGCAGTTCGAAGGTGTGTTCGATCGTATCAAGAACGAGATCCACTTGTTCCGTGGCGAGAAAGGCAAGCTCACGTTGAACGAGGACGGGGTCAACGATCCTGTGCTCGCCGACTACTTGACAGAAGAAAACTTGACGAACTTGCGCGACGAGATCGACCTGTTAGACGGTGCCGGCAACGACATCGACGTCGAGGCGATCCAATCAGGTAAGCTGACACCTGTCTTCTTCGGTACGGCGCTCGTCGACTTCGGGGTGACATCGTTCTTAGACCACTACCTCGACATGTCGCCGGCCCCAGAGGCCCGTAAATCGAACGTCGGTCCGATCGACCCGACGTCTGAAGACTTCAGCGGTTTCGTCTTCAAGATTCAAGCGAACATGAACCCGGCCCACCGTGACCGCATCGCCTTCGTCCGCATCTGTTCGGGTGTGTTCGAACGGGGAATGGACGTCACGTTGACGCGGACCGGCAAGAAAATCAAACTGAGTCAATCGACGCAGTTGATGGCCAACGACCGGGAGACTGTCGATAAGGCGTTTGCCGGTGACGTCATCGGGATCTACGATTCTGGGACGTACCAGATCGGTGACACGATCACGACGTCGAAGCAAAAGATCGCGTTCGAGGCGTTGCCGACGTTCCCGCCGGAATTGTTCATGCGCGTCTCGCCGATCAACTCGCTCAAGTCGAAACACTTCCACAAAGGTGTCGAGCAACTCGCCCAAGAAGGAGCGATCCAAGTGTACCGCAACGAGTATAACGAGATTTATCTCGGCGCGGTCGGTCAACTCCAGTTCGAGGTGTTCGAATATCGTCTCAATAACGAGTACGGGGTCGACATCCGGATGGAGCCGGTATCGTACAGTGTCGCTCGCTGGGTGAAGGACAAAGAATTGAAGGCGCTCAAGCCGTTCCAAGACTCACGAAACATGCTCGTGACCGACCGTTGGGAACGCCCTGTGTTCTTGTTCGCCAACGAGTTCACGTTTGACCGTTTCAAAGAACGCTATGAAGATGAGTTGACGCTCGTCGACGCACTCGATGTCAATGTCGAGATCGGTGCCGAATAAGCTAGATTGTAAAGACGGCCTTAGATGGCCGTCTTTTTTCGTGTTTTGAGACGATCAGAGCAATTGATAAGTTTTACTTATGACTAATTTGTGACGGAATGTATTTTACGTCACGCTATAGTTGTATTATGATAAACATGTGATAAGTAAGCGATTACGGCAACTGCTGTGGTCGTCGCTTTCAAAAAGGGGGAAATTGTATGGAACAGACGAACGTAGTAGACGCTTTTTCATCTCGGACACAGTTCGAGGTCAACGGACAAGCGTACGATTATTACCGGCTTAAAAAGTTAGAGGAAGAAGGGGTGACGGAACTCAGTCGCCTCCCGTACTCGATTCGTGTCTTGCTCGAGTCGGTTTTGCGTCAACAAGACGGCCGTGCCATCACGAAGGAACATGTCGAGAACTTGGCAAAATGGGGTACTGCCGGCGTCTCGAAAGACATTGACGTACCGTTCAAACCGGCTCGCGTCGTCTTGCAAGATTTCACGGGTGTCCCGACGGTCGTCGACCTCGCTTCACTTCGTAAAGCGATGGCTGACCTTGGTGGCGACCCGAACAAGATCAACCCGGAAATCCCGGTCGATCTCGTCGTCGACCACTCGGTCCAAGTCGATGCCTACGGATTCGCCGGCGCGCTCATGAAAAACATGGACATCGAGTTCGAGCGGAACGAAGAGCGTTACAAATTCTTGCGTTGGGCTCAGACGGCGTTTGACAACTACCGTGCCGTACCACCGGCGACGGGAATCGTCCACCAAGTCAACCTCGAGTACTTGGCGTCGGTCGTGCTTGAAAAGAATGATGGGACAGGTAATGTCGCGTATCCAGATTCACTCGTCGGAACGGATTCGCACACAACCATGATCAACGGACTCGGTGTCCTCGGCTGGGGCGTCGGCGGAATCGAAGCCGAAGCGAGCATGCTCGGACAACCGTCATACTTCCCGGTACCAGACGTCGTCGGCGTCAAAATCATCGGTGAGGTCAACCCAGGTGTCACAGCGACAGACGTCGCGCTCGTCGTGACCGAGATGCTCCGTAACGAGAAAGTCGTCGGTAAGTTCGTCGAGTTCTTCGGACCGTCACTCCACACGATGCCGCTCTCTGACCGGGCGACGATCGCCAACATGGCGCCTGAGTACGGGGCGACTTGCGGCTTCTTCCCGGTCGATACGGAAACGTTGAACTACATGCGTACGACAGGACGCTCAGAAGAGTTGATCGACCTCGTCGAGGCGTACTCAAAAGCGAACGACATGTTTTACACACCTGATCAAGCCGATCCGGCGTTCACAAAGACGCTCACACTCGACTTGTCTAAAGTAGAACCTTCACTCGCAGGCCCGAAACGTCCGCAAGATCGCATCAACTTGTCTGACTTGCATACGGCGTTCATCGACAGCTTGAGCGCACCGGCCGGGCACAGCGGCTTCGGTCTCGACCGTGCCGAGCTCGACAAGAAAGCTGCCATCCATTATGAGGATGGACCGGTCGACATGCAGACGGGTGACGTCGCGATCGCGGCGATCACGAGCTGTACGAACACGTCGAACCCTTACGTCATGGTCGGCGCTGGCCTCGTGGCCAAGAAAGCCGTCGAGCGTGGACTCACAGTACCGAAATACGTGAAGACGTCGCTCGCCCCGGGCTCGAAAGTCGTTACTGACTACCTCGATAAAGCCGGACTCACGACGTACCTCGACCAGCTCGGGTTCAACACGGTCGGTTACGGCTGTACGACATGTATCGGGAACTCTGGGCCGCTCGACCGCGAAGTCGAAGAGACGATCACGTCGAACGACTTGCTCGTGTCGTCCGTGCTCTCGGGTAACCGTAACTTCGAAGGCCGCGTCCATCCGCTCGTCAAAGCGAACTTCTTGGCGTCACCGCCACTCGTCGTCGCTTACGCGCTCGCAGGATCGGTCAACTTCGACATCATGAACGAATCATTCGGGACGGATAAAGACGGCAACGAAGTCTTCTTCAAAGACATCTGGCCGTCAAACGATGAGATCAAGATGGTCGTTCAAGACGTCGTCTCGCCGGAAGCGTTCCGTAAAGAGTACGACACGGTGTTCACAGGCAACGAACGTTGGAACGCACTCGCCGTCCCAGAAGGTAACTTGTACGACTTCTCGGACGATTCGACGTACATCCAAAACCCGCCGTTCTTCGAAAACCTCGAACCGGAAGCGGGCGTAGTGCTCCCACTCAATGGTCTTCGTGTCATCGGGAAGTTCGCCGATTCGGTGACGACTGACCACATCTCGCCGGCAGGAGCGTTCTCGAAGACGACACCAGCTGGGCAATACCTGCAGTCGAAAGGCGTCGCACCGCTCGACTTCAACTCATACGGGTCGCGTCGTGGTAACCACGAAGTGATGATGCGCGGTACGTTCGCGAACATTCGCATCCGTAACCAAGTCGCGCCGGGCACAGAAGGCGGATACACGACGTACTGGCCGACAGGTGAGATCATGCCGATGTATGATGCGGCTATGAAATATAAAGAGCAAGGCACAGGTTTGATCGTGCTCGCCGGAAACGACTACGGCATGGGCTCGTCGCGTGACTGGGCAGCCAAAGGTACGAACCTGCTCGGCATTCGTGCCGTCATCGCCCAAAGTTTCGAACGGATTCACCGTTCAAACCTCGTGATGATGGGTGTGTTACCGCTCCAGTTCATGGACGGGGAGTCTGCGGAATCACTCGGACTGACAGGCGAAGAGGCACTTGATATCCAAGTCGATGAGTCGGTACGTCCGCGCGATATTTTGAACGTCACGGCCACGCATGAAAATGGCACGGTGACAGCGTTCAAAGTCGTCGCCCGCTTCGACTCGGAAATTGAGATCGACTACTACCGTCACGGCGGGATCCTCCAGATGGTCCTCCGTAACAAATTGAAGTAAGCGTCAGACCTTCCTTTGAAAAAAGGAAGGTTTTTTTCGTGAATGTGCGAATATAAGGTGAGAGGATAACAGATATCGGGAAAGGAACGGGGAGAGGGGGGAGTGTATGGAACGACAAACAAGGTCAGGAAAAAATTGGTGGCAGCGTCTGACGCAAAAAGAAGAAGTAGTGGAGCAAGAAGTCGATATCACGTTGCCGCAACTGCGGGAAGCCATCCATGAGTACGAACAGACATTGCCGAAAGGGGTCAACCGGACGGTACTGTTGGACGAGTCCCAAGAAATCGACCTTGGACGCTTGAAACGTCATTTGCCAGGCAAGCCAAGACAGCGGTTTTACATGTCAAAAGAGACGTTCCACATCGCCCCGGAGGACGAACGTGACGTCGTCTATGAGATGGACCAGGTGCAGCGGGCGCTCGACTTATATTTCGAACAAGAAAAAAAGTTACCGTTACGCAAATTCCAACAGTCGGCGCAACTTGATTTGACACGTCTGCGTGAAGGCGGCTATTTGAAAGTGTTGCCGAAACGACCCTATTATGTCGTCGATGAGACGTTGATTGTATCGTTAGAACCGAAGCCGACCGAGTGACGAGATTACATCGTCACTTTTTTCATCGTGACACGAGCGAACACGTTTTCGGGTTGTGCCGAGATTGTAAACTGTGTTAGGGTGGAAAACGTATATGAAAATAAGAGAATTAAATAGGAGTGAGATTATGGAAAGAGAAAGTCGAGTGACGACCGTATTTATCGTATCAGCCATCATTACGGTCCTCTTTACGATTTGGGGAATCTTCCCTGAGCGTTGGCTCGGAAACACAAGCTTGATCAACGTGACGACGAAACTGCAAGGTTTGCTCTCGAACGGGATGGGCTGGTTCTACCTGCTCAGCGCGACCGGCATTTTACTCGTCGCGATTTTTTTAATCTTTTCGCGCTTCGGGTCGATCCGACTCGGAAAAGATACAGACCGACCGGATTTTGGATATTTAACATGGTTCGCCATGCTGTTCAGCGCCGGGATGGGAATTGGTCTCATCTTCTGGGGAGCGGCGGAACCGTTGCTTCACTTCCACGCGCCACCATTCGAATCGCTGACGCCGGAAGGGAATGCGCGCACGGCGATGCGTTACGCCTTCTTCCATTGGGGCTTCCACCCATGGGCGATTTACGCGATGATCGCTCTCGCCATCGCCTACTCGACGTTCCGCAAAGGGCGTCCGGCGACGATCGGGGAGACGATCGGTTCACTCGTCAACGACCGCTATGAACGTCCGGTCAAACAGACGGTCGACATTTTGGCCGTCGTCGCGACAGCATTCGGGGTCGCGACGTCGCTCGGGTTTGGTGCCAAACAGATTGCTGGTGGGCTTCACTATTTAATTCCGGGCGTACCGAACGCGTTCTCGACGCAGTTGATCATCATCGCTGTCGTGACGGTGCTGTATATGCTCAGCGCTTCGACCGGGCTCGATAAAGGGATTCGCATTCTCAGTAACACGAACATCTTCCTCGCCGTCGTCTTGCTAGTCGCGACGCTCATCGCCGGACCGAGCGCGTTCATCCTCGACTTGTTCACGCAGACGATCGGGACGTACTTGCAACAATTGCCGACGACGAGCTTCCGTACGGGTGCTTTTGAACCGGTCGAGCGCGAGTGGATCAACGGCTGGACGATCTTCTACTGGGCGTGGTGGATCTCATGGTCACCGTTCGTCGGGACGTTTATCGCCCGTGTCTCAAAAGGTCGGACGATTCGCGAGTTCCTCATCGGAATCTTGCTCGTGCCAACGTCGTTCGGACTGCTTTGGTTCTCTGTCTTCGGCGGATCGGCCATTTGGGCTGACTTGTTCGGTGGGGCGAACTTGATCGACACAGTCAACGAGGTCGGAACGGAAGTCGGACTGTTCGCCTTGTTCGAGACGTTCGGTGGATTCGGGACGGTGCTCAGCATCGTCGCCATCTTCTTGATCTCGACGTTCTTCATCACTTCAGCCGACTCGGCAACATATGTGCTCGGGATGCTGACGACAGGAGGGAAACTCATCCCGCCGATGCGGATCAAGTTGATTTGGGGCTTCATCCAATCATCGATCGCAGCCGTGCTCTTGTACGCGGGTGGTCTCGGCGCGCTTCAAGCCGTTGCGATCCTTGTCGCCTTCCCGTTCATCTTCGTGCTGATTCTGATGATCGTCGCCTTGTTCAAGGACTTGGCCGATGAACCGGACGAACGGGATAAGTGGATTGAAAGCTATAAGCGTGATGAAGATAAACTTGGATAACATTAAGGGGTCTCAGTCGAGGCCCTTTTTTTAGTTGTAAATGTTTTGCATGGCACCCTCGCTAGTGTAGGATAGTAAGTGAAGAATATTGGGAGGGCATGTTATGAAACGAGAAGTGAAAAAGCAGCTCAGTTGGATTATTTTTGCCGGCATCCTCATCGTCGGCGCTCTGCTCGCTTATAATTTTTATTTGGTCACCAACTTGAATGATGACGACAACGGTCGTGAGAACCGGACCGAACCGTTCTACACGTCCGTCGAAATCGGCTATGAAGAGAAGAAGTTGCCGGCAGACGGGGAGACGCTCGAAGTACGCAACTACCTCGTCACGTACGATGAGAACGGACATTTCGTATCCGAGGTCGTATCGGGACCGAACGCCGGTGCCCGGGCCGAATGGGATGGCACGATGTACCGTGAGTTCAATCCGGAAGGCGACGAAACGAACAGTCAAGAGACGAGTTCGGGTGCAGTCGCACCCCATCCGTTCTTGTCGCGGGCGACGAACGAACAGATTCGCAAGTGGCTTGATGACGGGACGCTAGGTACGGGTGAAGGAGACGTCAATATCATCGGTCGGACAGCTCAGGCGTTCGTCAAAACGGAATCCGCCGAGGCGGTACCTGCGGAGTGGGTCGAGAAATACCCATCGATCTTCGACGAAGGCGAAAATGAGGAAGCAGTGACGTATTACGTCGATGTGAACGAACGGATCCTGCTCGCTGCCGAGTCACGCAACAACGGGAACTTGTTCCACTCGATTCGCATGACTTCTTTTGAAGCACTATAACCCGACGAGGAGCAGACTGAGACGTCGGCTCCTTTGTCGTCTGAAAGGGAGAACTTTATGAAACAGATCCATTTGGAACAAGTTCAGCATGACTTGGAACGGTGGGAACAAGGCGACAAGGTCGATGAAGCGGCGCTCTTGTCCTATGCCCACTGGTCGCGTGCGACAGAGCATAACGACGAGTTGATCCGGACGTTGACACTGCTCTCGACGAGACGGTTGCAGCACAACCAAACGATCGATCCGCTTCTCAATCGCTGGGTGAAGGAACTCGAGTCGCTCGGCGCCTTACCGGCCGAACTGAGAGTCAGCCAACTGAATGAGAAGTTGCGCCGCTTCAGACAATCGCTCCATGTCGACTGGCCGACTCTTCGCGAAGCCGACTACGCCTCGATGAAAGTCCAAATTTTGACCGAGTACGAAGCGAAGACGTCCGAACTGCTCGATCAGCTCGATCGGTTACACGACGAAATCGAACGGGCCAAGTCAGATCTGCGGGACTCCGAGTTCAAAGATCAATTGGAGCGTTTGTTCGAGGTCGTCATCGAAGCGATGCAAGAAGTCGCGTCACTCGAAGATGACACCGCGTCGCTGCTCGCGTCGATGCAAGGCAACTACTTCAGCCGGGAGGCGTTCCGTCGTTTCGGTGAGCGGGTCGGTCTCGTCAAACAACGGATCGAGGCGATTTGCGAGCTGTTGCCAGAACGTCCGCGGGAGGTCCGCTCGAGTGCGATCGAGTCGCTCGAGTCGATGATCGGTCTAACGGAAGTGAAGCAGCGGGTGAAAGCATGGTATCGGTTCTTGTTGTTCCAAAAAGAACGGGACAAGGCCGGTTTCTCGTCGAAACATCAACCATCGCTCCATCTCGTCTTCACAGGGAACCCCGGTACCGGCAAGACGACGCTCGCCCGGCTCATGGCCGAGATCTATTTCGAGCTCGGTCTTCTCGGACGACCCGATGTCATCGAGGCAGACCGCTCGAGCCTTGTCGGTGCCTTCGTCGGCCAGACGGAAGAACAAGTCATGAATAAAGTCAAGGAAGCCGAAGGGGGCGTCTTGTTCATCGATGAGGCATACGCGCTCAAACGGCAAGATGCGAGCGGGAGCGATTACGGGCAGGCGGCAATCGACACACTCGTCGCCGCGATGACGAGTGGAGAATATGCCGGGAAGTTCGTCGTCATCCTGGCCGGTTATCCGGAAGAGATGCGCCACTTCTTACTCGCGAACCCAGGACTCAGGTCGCGGTTCCCTGAATCGAACCATTACGAGCTGCCGAACTACAGCGACGAAGAGCTCGTCGCGATCGGTGAGAAAGTGGCCGAAGAGAACAACTATGTGCTGACGACCGATGCCAAGCGCGCCCTCATCGCCCGGATTGACCGGGAACGAGTCGATGCGACGTTTGGGAACGCCCGGACCGTCCATAACATCTTGCTCGATGCGATGTTCAAAAAAGGATCTCGTTTCGGTGCCGACGCCCCGCTCGACGAGATGGCTTTGTTGACAGAGCTCGATTTTGAAGAGGCGACGAGCGAAGACGGCACGGCTCCGACGCTCGATGACATGATCGGGATGGAAGAAGCGAAACGACAGCTTCAGGAGATCGAGGCACTGATCACGATTCAAAGACGGCGGCGCGAGCTCGGGCTGAAGACGGCTCCGGTCCAACTTCACGCCGCGCTCGTCGGCAACAGCGGTACCGGCAAGACGACGTTCGCGCACGTGTACGCTCAGTTGTTGAAGAAGACGGGCTACTTGAAACGGGGACATTTGAAAGTCGTCAGCCGTGCCGACCTCGTCAGCGGCTACGTCGGGCAGACGGCCCAAAAGACGAAAGCAGCCATCCGCGACGCGCTCGGCGGGGTATTGCTGATCGATGAGGCGTACAGTTTGAACGGCGGTCCGAACGACTACGGACGCGAAGCGATCGATACGCTCGTCGACGAGATGCCGAAGCACGGGGAGAACCTCGTCGTCATCTTGGCGGGCTATGAGGCGCCGATGCGCCGGTTGATCGATTCGAACCCGGGACTGAGCAGTCGGATCAAGCGAACGATTCAGTTCGACGACTATTCACTCGCGCAACTTTCCCAAATCGCGAACAGCTATGCCGAGAAGTTTGGTTATGCGTTCGGGGACGGTGTCGAAGCTGCGCTGGCCGAACGACTGAAGCATGCAGATAAACCGAACGCACGGACGGCGCTGTCGCTCGTCGATGAGGCGATCGCCCGGCAATCGTACCGGCTCATCGCCGAGAACGCCGAGGATAGCGAGTTAAATCAGATTTTAGTAGTAGATATTAAGAGCAAGTTATAATATACTGTAGACTGAAAAGAGGGCGATTTGATGCATACGATTCAGATTCCTGTACGATACCAAGAGACGGACATGATGGGGATCGTCTATCATGCGAATTATTTAGTCTACCTTGAGATCGCGAGAACCGAGTTGTTACGACAACTCGGAGTGGAATATAAAGACATGGAACAGGCCGGGTTCGTGTCGCCGGTGACGAACGTGACGGTCGACTATAAGAAGAGCGTCACGTTCGGGGACACGGTCAACGTGCGCGTCTGGGTCGACAGTTATTCGAAGATCCGTACTGTCTACGGGTACGAGTTGACCGATCAAAACAATGATTTGGTCGGGACGGCGAAGACGACGCATGTCGTCGTGAAGCGCGGCGATTTCAAGCCGATCCGGCTCGACCGGGAATTCCCGGCATGGCACGATATGTATTTGAAAGTCTTGAGCCCGGTTCAATAACAGTCGTTCCTTTGTACCGTCAGTGTGGTATCATATCTTGACGGTATTTTTTTGTATGAAGAAAGGGGAAGATCGCATGCGAAAACCATCTGTGTTGATGGTGTGCTGCGCCTTGACGCTCACGTTAGTGGGATGTACGACAAGCGAACAAGCTGATCCGAACGAACCGATAGAACAACCGACCGTGTCTGACACGGAGAAGCCGGCGGAAACGCCGACTGATAACGAGACAGCACCGGCAGAGCCGGCTCCGGAAGCGGAAGAGCCGGCCGAAACGGACAAGGACGAACAACCGGCGACCGAACCAGAGCCGCCGGCCGAGGAAGAACCAGTGGCCGAGCCGGCAGAGCCGAGTCAACCGATTGAATTGAACGGGCAAGCAAACCTTGAGTTGGACGCACTCGTCCTCGTCAATAAACAGATTGCCTTGCCGAGTGATTATCAACCGGCTGATTTGGTGACGGCGAACATCGATTTCGTCGATTCGGCGACCGGTGAGCGTAGAATGTTGCGTAAAGAAGCGGCCCGTGCCATCGAGTCACTCATGAAGGACGCGAAAGCGGCCGGGATTGACTTGAAAGGGACGAGCGCGTTTCGGACGTATGCGTATCAAGTGCAGTTGTTCAACGCCTACGTCGCGCGTGACGGCAAGGAGCAGGCCATGAAGTACTCGGCGCCTCCGGGACACTCAGAGCATCAGACAGGGCTCGCGATCGACGTCTCGAGCGCGTCAGTCGGTTATCAACTGACGCAAGAGCTTGAACAGACGACAGAGGGCAAGTGGCTTGCTGATAATGCACAAAAATACGGTTTTATCGTCCGTTACCAACGTGCATACGAAACGGAAACCGGTTATATGTATGAACCGTGGCACTTACGATATATCGGGGTAGACCATGCGACGAACGTTCATAAAACGAACGTTCCGTTCGAGCGCTACCTCGAGCAATTAATGGACTAAGGGGAATTGCGATGCCTTACATGACAGAAGTGATAATCATCATCGTCAGCTATTTGCTCGGCTCGATCCCGTTCGCGCTCATCGTCGGAAAGCTCGGCTATCGAGTCGACGTGCGGGAGCATGGGAGCGGGAACTTAGGGACGACGAACACGTTCCGCGTGCTCGGAAAAAAAGCGGGGACGCTCGTATTATTAGGAGATATAGGCAAAGGGTTGGTTGCGGCGCTGTTGCCGCTCCTGTTCGGGAGCGACATGAGTCTCTTGCTCGCAGGGATTCCAGCCATCATCGGCCATTCGTACCCGATCTTTGCCAAGTTCAAAGGCGGAAAATCGGTCGCGACGAGCGCCGGGATCTTACTCGCGGCGTTCCCGTGGTTCTTCTTCGTCGTCGTCGGGACGTTTATCGTGGCGCTCCTCATCTCGAGGATGGTGTCGCTCTCATCGATGGCGGCGTCAGCCGTCGGACTCGTGACGGTCGTGACGTATAGTGTCATCACAAAAGATTGGTTGCCACTCATCGTCATCGTACCGCTCGCCTCGTTCATCATCATCAAGCACCGCACGAACTGGCAACGGATCCGCGCGGGCACCGAACCGAAAGTGCCGCTGTTCCAAAAGAAAAAATAAAGATGTTACCGAACGGAACCTGTCTAGCAGGTTCCGTTCGGTTTTTTAGCGTTTGCGACGAAACGATTTCGAACGACCGACCAATTGTTGTGGATTTCCGTGGATTTTTGCTAAAAAGAATGAAAAAAGTGTTGGATTTGCCCGTTCTTTACTTTCAGTTTACGTTAAATTTACATCCGTTCGCTAAAATGGAAGAGGAAGCGATTTTTGCGGAGGAGGCAGGCTTGTGTCGTTAATTGGAGAAGAACGTAAACAAAAGATTGTCGAGTGGATCGAGCGGGAAGGTAAAGTGAAGACGAGTGAACTGATCGAACGGTTGAACGTCTCGGGGGAGTCGATTCGCCGCTACTTAGAAGAGCTTGAGAAAGAACATCGCATCAAACGGGTATACGGGGGAGCCGTCTTGCATCAAAGCGTCTCGTTCCAACCGATGACGATTTCGAACATGGACGGGATTCGTCGCATCGCCTATACGGCGTTTCAACTCGTCGAAGACGACATGCTACTCTACATCGGGCATGGTGTCGCCCCCGAGCAAGTCGCGTCAAGGCTCCGCGGGCGAAACTTGACGGTCGTCACGCCTTCACTCATGGTTGCGAAAGCGCTATTCGAGCAGCGGGCCAAAGGTGTGTTCACGGGCGATATCCAATTGCTCGGGGGTACGATCGACCCGAAACATCTCGTTACCGTCGGCGAACAAGTGCTTCAACAACTGAAAGCGTACGTGTTCGATATGGCGATTTTGTCTGTCGAAGGGGTCGATGCGACGCTCGGGCTGACGTGTGACGCCCATGGGCTGTCGACCGTGACGCAAGCCGTCATGACGCAGAGCCGTATGTGTTATCTACTCGCCGACCACACCCAGTTCAATCAACAGAGACGATATCGTGTCTCCGACTTCTCGACGGTGACGACGATCATCTCAGATTTTCCAGAACCGACCGATTGGAAGCGGGCGTTGGCCGAACACGAAGTCGAATGGCGTTTCGCTCCATAACTAAAGGAGGAGTCATTTATGATCGAAGTCATCGTCACGACGTTAAACGAAGCGAAAGCAGCGGCACGATATGGGGCGAATCGGCTCGAACTGATTGCCGATATGCGTGCCGGTGGGACGACCCCGAGCTTCGGGACGATCCGTAACGTATTGGAGAACGTCACGGTCCCTGTCCACGTCATGATCCGGCCGCATACCGACTCGTTCGTCTACAGCGAAGATGATAGTGAGACGATTTTGGCGGATGTCGGGCTATGCCGTGCGCTCGGGGCCGACGGGATCGTCTTCGGTGCATTGACGGAAGACGGACGAATCGATGAACGGCTGCTCGGCGAGGTCATCAAGCATAAAGGCGACATGGCGCTCACGTTTCACCGGGCGATCGACGAGGCGGCTGATCTCGTTCAAGCAGTGGACGTGTTGAACGGATTTCCGGAAGTCGATCAAATTTTGACGTCCGGGGGAGCGGTGACGGCCCTCGAAGGGATCGAACGTCTCGAAGCGATGCGGGACGCGGCGACGATGACGATACTGCCTGGAGCCGGGATCACGGCGGACAACGTCGCTCAACTCGTCGCCCGGCTCGATGTTCCTTTCGTCCATGTCGGCAACGGCGTTCGGACGGACGGGAGACTCGACGAGGCGAAATTTCAAAACCTGCTCGAGCAAATGAAACGCTAAAAACAGTCGGATGACTGTTTTTTTGCTATAATGAAAAAAACGATAATGAAGGTGACGTCATGCAATCAGCAGTCTATAAACAATTTGCGCTCCGGATGTTGTCCGGAAACTGGGGGATCTCACTCCTTGCCGTGCTCTCGACGATGCTCGTTCAAGCGATGATCACGACGCAACTCGATTTGTCATCGACGGACCCGTCCGTCATGCTCGTCTCGATCGGTCTCTTGTACGGTGCGACCGTCTTGCTCGCCCCGCTCGAGATGGGACGAAACTGGATCTTCCTCGACATCGCCAAAGCGGAAAAACCAAGGTTCGGTCTTTTGCTCGAGTCGTTCGGATCCGTTAAAGACTACGTCCGTGCCGTCACGTATTACGCCGTGTTCTATCTTGGGTTGAACGTGCTCATGCTCTTCTTGATCGTCCCTGGCGTTTGGTTTTACTTGACGTATCGAATGGTCCCGTTCATCCTTCGCGATCAACCTGAACTGACGGCGTTCACGGCGATGCGTGAGAGCCGACGCCTCATGCGCGGGAAAAAACAGATCATGCTCAGGCTTTATGCAAGCTTTATCGGTTGGTACGTGCTTGTCCTCATGACAGGCGGAATCGCCTATATCTTCGTCCAGCCGTATCTTCATACGGCGCTCGGCGGGCTCTACCTCGAAATCAAAGCAGAAAAACAAGCAAACGAAACCACGGCCGGCTGAATCTCAGCCGACCGTGGTTTTTTTATGATCCGTGCCGATCTGACTTCTGTGGATCGGGCGCGTCCTTAAAGTCTTGTCTCTCTTCATTCGTCGCATGTTCATGCCACTTTTTAGCCTGTTCTGTCGCGATCGGTATCGCTTTTTGATCGGAATACCCTTGAGCTATGAGGGCGTTGGCGATATCGATCGCTTTCTTTTTGACGAGCGGGTCGAAGTTTTTCAGTGACTCTGGATAATCTTTCATATTCCAAGGCATCATGATCACTCCCTTCTGTACTACTAATTCCACAACAACGTCGATTCAAACGTCTTGATTCATATAGTATTCGATGAGCGCCTGCGTCCCGTTCTCACCGTATCCGTTCTCTTCTAAAATCGAATAGAGTCGGTATGCGAGCTCGAGGCTTGGCAGTTTGACACCTAACTCTTTCGCGCTCTCGAGGGCGAGCGCCATGTCCTTGATGAAGTGTTTGATGAAGAAGCCTGGCGAATAATCTTCGACGATCATGCGAGGTACCAGGTTCTCGAGCGTCCAACTGCCGGCCGCGCCGCCACGGATCGTCTGGCGCAATTGATCGGGGTCGAGCCCGGCACGCTTCGTGAAGGCGAGTAGTTCGGCGTTGCCCATCATGATGCCTGCGATCGCAATCTGGTTGGCGAGTTTGGCGTACTGGCCGCTCCCGGCGTATCCCATCCGTTCGATCGCTTGCCCCATCGCTTCAAACAGCGGCATTGCTTTCGTGAACGCGAATTCGCCACCGCCGACGAGAATCGATAGCGTCCCGTTCTTGGCGCCGACATCGCCGCCCGTGACCGGGGCGTCGAGCGGGAGCAGGCTGCGGTCGATCGCGGCCTCAGCGATTCGTTCGGCGAGCTTCGGTGACGACGTCGTCATGTCGATGACGAGTGTGCCGGGTTCGGCGGAGTCGAGAATCATCCCTTTACCGAAATAGATGCTTTCGACGTCTGACGGATAGCCGACGATCGTGATGACCGCATCGGCGTTTTGACACGCCGCTTCGATGGAGTCACACCACGCCACGCCTTCTGCGAGCAGGTCGGCGGCCTTGTCTTTCGTCCGCGTGTACGCTTGGACGGTATAGCCTGCCTTCATTAAGTTTCTGACCATCGATTGACCCATGACGCCGAGTCCGATAAATCCGATTGTCTTCATGGTTGATTTCCTCCTAGTAGTTGCTGTTTAACGAGCCGTTCATATAATTTGTTGTCTTGAAGCAGCGTCTTGTGCGTGCCGAGCCCGCTGATCCCTCCGTTCTCAAGGACGATAATTTGATCGGCGTGTTGGACGGTCGAGAGGCGGTGGGCGATGACGAGCGTCGTCCGTCCCCGCATGAGCCGGTCGAGCGCCTCTTGGACGACACGCTCGGACTCTGAATCAAGGCTCGACGTCGCTTCATCGAGCAACAAGATTTGGGGGTCACGGAGCAGCGCCCGGGCGATGGCGAGCCGTTGCCGTTGGCCACCCGATAAACGGACACCGCGTTCACCGATCTCGGTCTCGAGCCCGTTCGGCATCGTATCGATGAACGACCAAGCGTTCGCCATCTCACAGGCGTTTTTAATCTCGGTCTCGGTCGCGTCACGCTTCAGGCCGTACAAGATGTTTTGGCGGACCGTTCCCGAGAGGACGGGTGAGTCTTGGGCGACATAACCGATGACTTGCCGCCAATTGTCGCGGCCGTACGAATCGATGTCGCGGTCGCCGTACAGGATGCGCCCCGACGATGGAACGTAAAACTGTTCGACGAGCGCGAACAGCGTCGTCTTGCCGGCGCCGCTCCGTCCGACGATCGCGGTCGTCGCCCCGAACGGCACGGTCATCGAGATGGCATCGATGACTGGTTGCTCATCGTAGCGGAACGTGACGTCCTCGAACGTCAGTGTCGACTGTTGGATGTGTTCCGTGGCAGCGGCGTAACGTTCCGGTTCGACCGCGAGCAGTTCAGAGATGCGCTCGGTCGCGCCGCGAGCCTTTTGCAGGCGCGTGATAAATTCTGTCATCGTGATGAGCGGGGTGATGATTTGGAACAAGTAGAGCATGAAAGCGAGCAGCGCCCCGGTCGATAACGCCCCGGTCGAGACACGGTACGCCCCGAAACCGAGGATGGCGATCAGCATCGCCGTCAGCGTGACGTTCAAGAGTGGGATCAAGATCGCTTGAATCCGTCCTTCTTTCACACCGTAATCGAACAAGCGTTCAATCCGCCGGCTCCCTTCGGCTACTTCCTCACGTTCGGTCGCCTGTGATTTGACGAGCCGGATCTCACCGAGCAGCTCGGCGAAAAATCCAGACAACCCGCCAAGTTCGTGTTGCGTCTTCTTGGCGATCGTTCTAAGTTTGCGGCCGAGCGGGATGACGATCACGAGCGTCGTCGGGACCGAGAACAAGATGACGAGCGTCATCTGCCAGTCGAGCGTGAACAAGATACCGACGGCCCCGATGACCGATACGAACGAAGTGAGCAGGCGGACGCTCTGTTCCGACAACAGCTGTTGCAGCGTCGTCGTATCGCTGTTCAGGCGTGAGACGAGGTCCCCCGATTTGACACCGTCATAGAACGGGATCGGCAACGCGACGAGGTGCTCCCATAACGTCGTCCGGAGATTGGCGACGACGCGTTGTCCGACGATATGTAGCCAATAGATGGAAATGGCGCTCGAGACGACTTGAACGAGAAAAGCGACGACAAAAATGGCGACGAGCCGGGCATCGAGCACGGCCTCGCTCCAATTGTCGACGACACGTTGCAAAATGAGCGGGATGGCGAGGGCCGCCATCGCTTGGACTAAAGAAATCAATACGGCACCGATAAACAATTGTTTCGGCGGTTTGGCGACTCGGAACAAGCGAAGGAAAGCTTGCCAAGTAGTTGTGGACTCCATCGAACGTCCCCCTTTCCTATTAACTTTCGCTGTTTCGAAAACAAGTGTCAAGACGTCGAATCGTTGCGGTGAAAAATGCTAGAATGGGAAGAGAGGTGAGGACGAATGAAATGGATACATACGGCCGATTGGCATTTAGGAAAAATCGTCCACGGCCGCCATATGACAGAAGATCAACGCATCATTTTATTTGAATCGTTTTTACAGATTGTCGACGAGGAGAAGCCGGACGCAATCGTCGTCGCGGGAGACCTATACGACCGGTCCGTTCCCCCGGTTGAAGCCGTCGATTTGCTTGACGAGATGTGGCAAGCGCTCGTGCTCGAGCGGAACATCCCCGTGCTCGCAATCGCCGGCAACCACGATTCGGCCGAACGGCTCCAATATAGTTCGAAACTGTTGACGAAAGTCGGGCTCCATATCGTCGGGAAGTATGAGCCGGGTGCGGGACCGATCATCGTCGCGGGCATCCCGTTTTACTTGATGCCGTTTTTAGAACCGGCCCGGATCCGCTACACGCTGCAAGACGAGACGATCCGGACCCATCACGACGCGCTCACGGCCGTCGTCGAATCGTTCGGTTCCATCGATGCCCGAGCGGTCGGGGTCGGCCACAGCTTCGTCGCCGGCGGTCTCGAGACCGACTCTGAGCGGCAACTGTCGGTCGGCACGGCCGGACAAGTCGCCAAAGGACTATACGAACCGTTCGGTTATACGGCGCTCGGCCATCTCCATAACCGCGACGCGCTCCGCGACGACAAGATCGCCTATAGCGGTTCGCTCATGAAATATTCATTCTCTGAGGCGAACCACGTGAAATCGGTCGACGTCATCGAATGGGACGGAGGATGGACGCGCCGACGTCGTCCGCTTCAAGCAAGACGCGACTTGCGCATCTTGACGGGCACGTTGAATGAACTACTCGATCCGGTGTTCTATCAAGACGAGAAAACGGATGATTACTTGAAAATCGTCTTGACCGACGAGTCTGCCTTATTCGACCCGATGGCGAAACTGCGGACCGTCTATCCGAACATCTTGCATCTCGAGCTTGAACTGTTGCGCCGCCAAGACGAGACGTCCCGCTTCGAGCGTGAGACGCTCGAACGGCAGTCAATCGAGGACGTCTATATGGAGTTCTATAAAGCTGTCCATGGCCGAGACGCCGATGAGACGGTACGACGATTCGTGGAAGGAGATGGACCGATATGAGACCTGAACGATTGACGATCACCGCATTCGGTCCTTACGCCGAGACAGAACAGATCGACTTCACACAGCTTGAAGGGCGCTCGATGTTCGTCATCAGTGGACGAACCGGCGCCGGCAAGACGACGATTTTTGATGCGATGACGTTCGCCTTGTATGGACGGGCGAGCGGTGCCCTCCGGAACGCCAGCGATTTTAGAAGCCAATACGCCGAACCGGAACGAAAGACGGAGATTGATTTCTCGTTCACGATTCGTGAGGAACGGTACCGGATCGTCCGCCAGCCCCAACAACCGCACCCGAAAAATAAGACACCGATCCCGCATGAGGCGGTCCTCTATGAATGGGCGGACAGCTGGAAACCGCTGGCGACGAAAGTCGGGGATGTCGAGCAGCAGATCGAATCGTTGCTGCAACTTGATTATGAGCAGTTCAGCCAAATCCTGCTGCTCCCGCAAAACCAGTTCCGCCAACTACTCGACTCGGACTCGATGAAGAAACAACAGATCCTCCAGTCGATCTTTAAGACCGAGGCGTATCGAGCGTTTCAAGAGAATTGGGTCGAGCGGTATGGCAAGTATCGGAAACAAGTCGAGTGGGCGACCGAGACGACACGCTTGAAGCTGCTTGAACTTGAAGACGATGACATCGAAACCGTCGCCGAGCGTAACTTGCCGGAGATTCAGGACTGGCTCGAGGCCAGAGAAGAGCGCCTGCTGACGGCGACCGAGTCGTTACGAGGCGAACGGGACGTACAATCGAAACGGGTCGATGCGATACGGAGCGAACTCGAACAGGCGAACGCGCTCGTCCGTTTGTTCGTCGAACGTGACGAGCAGGCACGCGCCCTTGAACGCTACAAATCGGGTGAAGCCGATCGGATGGAGCGCCGCCGATTGATTGAACGGTTGGAGGCGTCAAGCCGTGTCCGGCCGTTATACGATCGCTACTTGGCGAATCGACAAGATATCGAACGGCTAAATCATGACATCGACGGTGTTCAAACACGGTTGACACAATACGCGAGCAAACTAGACGAGCTCCACGCCAAGACGGAGCGCATCGCGACTTCGAAGCAAGAAGTCGAGACGATCACCGCCCGTCTGAAAGCCATCGATGACATGCTTCCGTTCGTTGACGAATGGCAGACCGCCGTGACAGAGCGAGACGAGTTGAAACGCTTGACCGACCAACTCGCTGTCTTCAAGGACGATTCTCGTTTAACCGAACTGAGACGGCAGGAAGAGGTGTTGTCAGCAGAGCTCGCACAGGAAACGACACCGAACCGTCTCGTCGAAGCTGAACGAAAGTATGACCGGCTCACGGCACACACGCAACTCGAAGCAAGATTTCAAGCTGTAACGGAGCGGCTCGCATCGTGTGAGCGCAACGGCAAGGAAGCGCAACGGCGTCACAAGGCCCAGTCGGATATCGTCGAGCAGTTCATGCATGAAGAGCAGGCGTTATGGGCACAGAAGCTCAGTGTGACGCTCGTCGACGGTGAGCCTTGTCCCGTATGTGGATCGCGGACCCATGGGACGGTCGCGTCGCACGAGGTGACGAGTGACCAAGGCGAGCTCGTCGCCGCGACGGAGATGCTGAAACAATATGAGGCGGCCTTGCACGAGGCGAGAGCGGACTATCGGGCGTTGAAGCAACAGGCTGAAGAAGTCCGAGGCGAACTCGAATCGTCAAGACAGGCACTCGACTTGTCCGGGTCGGTCCAGGAGGCGATCGCTCTGCAAGAGCGACTCATCCGTTCGCTTCGAGATGAAGAGCGGGCGCGTGCTCAAGCGGAACGCACGTACCGCACGGTCATGACAGAACTAAAACGATTAGAGAAAGAAAAACGCGAACTGACGGAGCGACGGCAGCAATTGCTCGAGCGGTTGCAAGCCGTCCAAGAACGGCTGCAAGTGATGCGGCAACCGGATGCGGCCTCGCTTCAACAACTGCAAGCCGAACGTGACGCGCAATCGACGCAGCTCGACCGGTTGCAGCAAGTTATCGCGCAGTATGAACGCGAACTCGAGGACGTGACACGCTTGAAGTGGACTGAAGCAGAACGTTTGCGGCTTCTAAACGAACGGCTCGACCTCGAGCAGAAACGTTTTGACCAGACCGCGACCGAGCTCGAGGAGTCGCTAGCGAAAAACGAATTGAGCCGTGACGTCTTTTTGACACACGTCGAACAGATCGACACGGTGTCGTCGCTGCAAGAACAACTCGCGGAAGAACAGGCAGACGGGATCCGCCTCGAACATGGCTTCAACGCATTGACCGACAAGATCGGTGATGCGGTCAAACCGGATCTCGTTCTGTTAAACGACCGATTGACGACAGCGCAGGTAAGTCTCGACGCATTGGCGGAACAACTCGTCACAGCGGACAGCCAATTGAAGCGCCATCGCCATGTCATTTCGGAATGGGACCGGCTTCGAGACCAGACCGCAGACGAGCAACGCAATCTCGAGACGGTCAAACTGATTGCCGACACGGGTCGTGGTTTGAACCCACAGAAACTGACGTTCGAGACGTATGTGCAGACCGCGTTCTTCGATCAGATTTTACATGCGGCCAACATTCATCTTGATCTGATGACGAGTGGGCAGTTCCAACTCGAGCGAAAAGTCGAGACGGCGAAAGGGAACGCAAAATCTGGACTCGAACTATTGGTCTTTGACGCCTATACGGGACAATCCCGACGCGTCCAAAACTTGTCGGGCGGGGAAGGGTTCAAAGCCTCGCTCGCACTCGCGCTCGGATTGGCCGAGGTTGTCCAGCAACTGAGCGGTGGTGTCAGCCTCGAGACGATGCTCATCGACGAAGGCTTCGGGACGCTCGACGCCGAATCGCTCGACCAGGCGATCGAGTTGCTCATGTCGCTGCAGTCGAGCGGACGGCTCGTCGGTGTCATCAGCCACGTCCAAGAGTTGAAAGACCGCGTCGATGCGCGGATCGAAGTGAAAAAATCAAGAAGCGGGTCGACGATCCAGCTCGTTGTGGAGTGAAACCGATGAAACATATGGTAACAAGTTCAAGTTTGGCTGACCAGTTGCGTGCAGTGGGCATTCAGACAGGAGATTCATTATTTGTCCACAGCTCGTTATCCAAGCTCGGGTGGGTTTGCGGCGGACCGGAGGCGGTGATCGAAGCGTTACAAGACGTCGTCGGGCCGACCGGGCTCATCATGATGGCGACTCAAAGCGGGGATAACTCGGACCCGGCTGAATGGGAAGCGCCGCCCGTCCCAAGCGAGTGGTGGGACGAAATCCGAGCCGAGATGCCTGCTTATGATCAACGGAAGACGGCGACTCGCGGCATGGGCCGCGTCCCTGAGCTGTTCCGGACGTATCCGGACGTACACCGGAGCGAGCATCCGATGTGGTCGGTCGCGGCCTGGGGTCGTGACGCCGGGCAACTGGTCGCGAATCACACGACCGATATCGGATTCGGACCAGGGTCACCGATCGAAAAAATGGTCGAACGAGACGCTCGTATCCTCCATCTCGGGTCGCCGCTCGACGCGACGACGTTATGGCATTATGCCGAATATGGGATCGACGGACCGGTGAAGCAGTTCGGTTGCGCCGTATACGAGAATGGCGAGCGGGTGTGGAAGACGTTTGAACATACGGACGTCAACAGCGACCCGTTCGGTGCCATCGGGGAGAACATCGTCAAGCGGGCGGACGTCAAGACGTTCGTGATCCATGAAGCAACGTGTTACTTGATCCCGGCGTCGACATGGGAGCCGGTGCAACACGCCTTGATCGCGTTACGGAGCTGGCTCCGATGAAACGATCGGGCAATATTTTGAAGATGAGGGAGAGTCGGGCGATGAGTCGATGGGGAAAATATATAGGAATTGCGGTAAGTGTCGTGGTGACCGTCGCCATGTTGGCCGTCGTCGGCATCTCGGCCCATATCGGCGACCAATTGACGTCGCCGGTGCGGGAGACGCTGACGTTCACGCCAAAGGCGCTCGGCATCAAATATGAGAACGTGACGATCCAGGCAGAGGATGACAGTGACCTGTACGGTTGGTGGATCCCTCATCCGACGCCACGGGCAACGATCGTCTTCGCCCATGGTTATGGGAAAAACCGCGAGCAGTCCGACTTGCCGCTGAAAGAACTCATCCCTGAGTTCCATGAGCAAGGCTACCAGTTTTTGACGTTTGATTTTCGTGGCTCGGGCATCTCGGAAGGAGACCGCGTGACGGTCGGGGCGAAAGAACAGACGGACCTGATGGCCGCCATCGATTTTGCGAATGAGCGGACGGATGGACCGATCGTCCTATACGGCGTATCGATGGGAGCGGCGACGGCACTCGCGACAGCCGATGAGATGGATGTCGCGGCCGTCATCGCCGACAGTCCGTTCAGCGATCTTCGCGGTTATCTCGAGACGAATCTGCCGATATGGAGCGATTTGCCGAACGTACCGTTCACACCGGTCATCATGACGGTGACCCCGTGGTTCACGGGGCTGGACGCCGATTTGGTTCGCCCGATTGAAGATGTCGCTCAAATCGAGGCCCCGATCCTGCTCATTCATGGGAAAGGCGACGATGCCATCCCGGTGTCAGAAAGTGAGCAGTTGGCCGAGCGAAACGACGGGATCGAGCTATGGGTGACCGACAATGACGGGCACGTGGCGTCGAACCGGTCGTTCCAAACCGAGTACCGTCAGAAACTGTTCGATTTTTTAGAGCGGTCGTTATGAGTGGGGGCGCATCTTGCGCTCCTTTTTGATATGATTGCTAACGAGAATGAATGAAAGAAGGGTTCTATATGGATGTCACTGCGTTATTATCATTTTTACTGCTCGGAACGCTCATCGGGATTTTGAGCGGATTCTTCGGCATCGGGGGCGGGATCTTACTCACGCCGCTCTTACTCGTCTTCGGATATGAAGCGAGTGCGGCCATCGCGCTCAGCTTGATGCTGACGCTCGGATCGACGACGGCGGGTACGATTTCACATCTCAAACTGAAGAACGTCAATCCAAAACACGCCCTCTTGATTGGGGCGTTCGGGGTTGTCGGGACGTGGGTGGCGACGCCGCTCGTCTTTTACTTAGAGACGCTCGACGGTGCGAAGCCGGTCATCTCGCTCGCCTACATCGCGCTACTCACATACTTCGCCGTCTCGTTTTTCCGTTCGAAGCAACATGAGGAGGGAAGTATCGGATCGGAATCTTTGCCACGACTCGGTTTTATCGGTCTGTTCGGCGGATTCATCTCGTCACTCATGGGCGTTAGCGGCGGGTTCGTGTTGACCCCGCTCCAAGTCAAGCTGCTCAATACCGAGATGAAACGGGCCGTCGGGACGAGTATCGCCGCGGCGTTCCTCATCGTCGTCTCGGGCGTGATCAATTACGCGGTCGCCGGTGCCGATACGAACTATTGGCACGGTTTGGCGCTTATTGCCGGTGCGATGATCGGTTCGCCGATCGGTGCGAAGCAGTTGCAGCGGTTCAGTTCGCAGCTCGTCAAGAAAGCGCTCGGCGGATTTTACGTCGCCGTCGCCATCAGCGTCGCCCTCAACTTGCTCGGCTTCAATGACATCTCTCTCGGACTGCTCGTCGTCCTGGCGCTTTCGTTCATCGTCGCACTGTTCATCCGGCCGCGACGAAAGAAATGACAACAAAACCCCGTCCGTGGACGGGGTTTTAGCGTCTAGAAATATGATCAATGTTCTCTTGGATTTCGCCGACTTTGCTCTTCGCTTCACGGAGTCGTCGTTCGAACGCCTCTGTGTCGCGTTTCTCATGACGCGATTCATCTTTGCCGCGCTTTGGTCCTTTTGTGGAGCGATGGAGATGGGTCGCTTTCATCAAGCGTTTTTTAAACGTTGAATCGCTCATAAGGACACCCCCCTTCCATACTATATAAGTTCCACATAAGGGAGAAGGCGAAACGTTTGAACACTCACGAAGCAAGTAAATGTCGGACTTGCGAATTTGCCGAGACTTTGACGGCGATGGCTGCGGCGAGCACCGCTTTAATGACGTCGCCGAAGATGAACGGGATGTTCACTTTAAGCGCATCGATAAACGATAGACCGAATACGGCTTGGAGGCCGAGGCTGCCGACGAGATAGACGAAGCCGAGACCGATCAACAGGTTGTAGGCGATAAGGGCGGGGAAAGAGCGATATCGTTCTGACAACCACCCGATCAAGTAAGCGGCAAGCGGGAACGCGATCAAATAACCGACCGTCGGGCCGACGAACGGGGCCAAGCCGCCGGAACCGCTGAGCACCGGGAGACCGATCATTCCGAGAAGTAGATAGACGACGACGGCGAGTCCGCCTTTTTTCGCACCGAGAATGGCGCCGATCGTCATGATGCCGAGCATTTGCAGCGTGATCGGGACGGGTCCAATCGGGATGGCGACAGAACCGATACTAGCCAGCAATGCGGCACCGATGGCCACTTGTGTCAAATCATGAATCTTCATATGTAAACCTCTTTTCTGTTAACGTTGACTATATATAGGTTAACATCTAGTGATTTACGTTGGCAAGCATAAAATGAGCACCTGGTCATGAGTGGCCAGGTGCTTTCGTGTCAACTCGTTGGTTGATGAAGTTTGGTGGCCGCTTCCGTAAGTTGCGTCCGTACCGCATCGAAGCCGGTCCCGCCGTAGCTATTCCGGCGTTTGACGGCCGTGACCGGTGAGAGTGCCTCGTAGACGTCAGTCCCGATCAAAGTGGAGTGGGTTTGATACGTCTCTAAAGGAAGCTCTGACAAGTAGAGGCGCTGCTCGATACAGTAGCGGACGAGCGTACCCGTCACTTCGTGGGCCTCGCGGAACGCCAGTCCTTTCGCGGTCAAGTAGTCGGCGAGCTCGGTCGCGTTCGAAAAATCGCGCTCGGTCGCTTGTTTCATCGTCTCGGCGTGGAACGTCATGTCTTGAATCATGCCGGTCATGATGCTCAAACTACCTTGAAGTGTCTTGACCGTGTCGAACATACCTTCCTTATCTTCTTGCAAGTCCTTGTTGTAAGCGAGCGGCAGACCTTTCATGATCGTGAGTAGACCCATCAGGTTACCGATGACGCGACCCGATTTGCCGCGGACGAGCTCGGCCATGTCGGGGTTTTTCTTTTGCGGCATCATGCTCGAACCAGTCGAGAACACGTCTGAGATCGTGATGAATTTAAATTCTTCGCTGCTCCACAAAATCAGTTCCTCACAAAACCGGGACAAGTGCATCATCAGGAGTGACGCGTTCGACAAATATTCTAAAATGAAATCACGGTCGCTGACGGCGTCGAGGCTGTTCGGATAGACCCGGCTGAAACCGAGCAGCTCGGCCGACCGATGGCGGTCGATCGGGAACGTCGTCCCGGCGAGCGCGCCGGCACCGAGCGGACTCATATCGATCCGTTTCAAACTGTCACTGAAGCGTTCCTTGTCACGGTCGAGCATCCAAAAATAAGCGAGCAAATGGTGGGCGAGCGAGACCGGTTGCGCCCGTTGCAAGTGCGTGTAGCCAGGCATGATCGTCTCGACGTTGTTTGCCGCATGGTTATAGAGCGCCGTCTGTAGTGCTTCAATGCCTTCGATCGTCTCACCGACGCGACGCTTCAAATATAGGTGCATGTCGGTCGCGACTTGGTCGTTTCGACTGCGCGCCGTATGCATCTTCCCGGCGACCGGACCGATTTCCTCGCGAAGTAACGACTCGAGGTTCATGTGGATGTCTTCATGGAACACGCTGAACGACAGCTCGCCGGCTTGTGCTTTCTCAGCGAGGGTGTTCAGACCGCCGATGATCTGTTCGGACTCGTCAGCGGTTAAAATGTGCTGGTCCCCGAGCATCGTCACATGGGCGATGCTCCCTTCGATATCTTCTAGCACGAGCTGGGCGTCGAAATGGATCGAGGCACCGAACTCGTCGACCCATTCGCTCGCTGTCTGCTCGAACCGTCCCCCCCATAGTTTACTCATGGGGCATCAATCCTTTCTCGGCTAACACTTCGGCCTGGACTTTTGTCGGTAGGCCCCAAAGTTTGATGAAGCCGACGGCAGCCTGTTGGTCGAACGTATCGGCTGACGTGTACGTGGCAAGTTGTTCATCATAGAGCGAGATTGGCGACTTCCGTCCGTCGACGATGGCTTGACCTTTGAACAGTTTCATCCGCACCGTTCCGGTCACCGTCTGTTGTGTCTCATCGATGAAAGCGAGGAGTGCTTTCGTGAGCGGTGAATACCACAGGCCATTATAGATCGTCTCGGTCAATTTTTGTTCGACGATCGGCTTGAAATGGGCGACTTCACGAACGAGCGTCAACGCCTCGAGCGCGTGGTGTGCCGTGATCAACGTCATCGCCCCAGGTGCCTCATACACTTCACGCGACTTGATACCGACGACCCGGTTCTCGATATGATCGATCTTGCCGATCCCGTGGGCGCCGGCGGCGATGTTCAATTGTTCAAGGATCGACGTGAACGTCGCTGGTTTCCCATCGAGGGCGACCGGGACGCCTTGTTTGAATTCGATCTCGACGTACGTCGGTTCATGCGGCGTATCCTCGAGCGGCGCCGTCAATTCATAGGCGCTTGCTGGCGGAGCGGCCCACGGGTCTTCGAGGATGCCACACTCGACGGCACGACCCCAAATATTTTGGTCGATCGAGAACGGTTCTGCTTGCACGATCGGAATCGGGATATCGTGTTTGGCGGCGTAGGCGATCTCTTCTTCCCGCGACCATTTCCATTCCCGGACCGGTGCGATGATCTCGAGCGACGGATCGAGCGCGTGGATCGATACTTCGAACCGGACTTGATCGTTGCCTTTGCCGGTACAGCCGTGAGCGACAGCGACGGCTCCTTCGGCTTGTGCGACCTCGACTAGCTTTTTCGAGATGAGCGGCCGTGATAAGGCGGAGACGAGCGGATAGACACCTTCGTACATCGTGTGAGCCTGCATCGAGTAACGGGCGAAGTCATTGACGAACTCATCAACGGCATCGATGACGACTGATTTGACGGCGCCGACCTTGAGCGCTTTCTGTTGGATATGCTCCAAATTTTTGCCTTCCCCGACGTTCAAACAACAAGCGATGACGTCATACCCTTGTTCGTTCAACCATTTGATGGCGACCGAAGTATCCAATCCACCTGAATAAGCTAATACGAGTTTTTGTTTCATTTCGTTGCACCCCTTATACATAATTATTCATCTGTTTTTATAAATATACAACTTACATTAAAGGATGCTGGGGTGGAAAGCAATGGTTTTCCTAAAAAAAAAAGAACCACTTATGAAAAGTGGTTCGTCACTGAATGATCTCGAGTTCTGGCATCCATTGTTTCATATGCTCGCTCGTCTCGTTGAATAGCTCAGGTTTGGCGGACTGGAGAGGGACGACCTCGAAATGGCCCGCGCTCGATTGCCGTGTGAACGTCGGATAGAACATCGGGTTCGTGAGCTCAAACGTCGATTCGCCGTCGATGGTCGTCTTGACGATGTCGATACCGACGATGCCGCCCGTATTCCGCTCATCGCCTTGCTGGCCAGACAAGAAGTTTCCGAGTGAGTAGGCGACGAACGTTCGATTGCCTGCAGCGCCGTCGACCCAGGCCGTCGGCTGCAGGACGTGCGGATGATGGCCGATGATGATATCGACACCAAAATCGGACAGTTGTTGGACGAGTGTTTCTTGCGATTCGTTCGGGAGCGGCTCGTACTCATTCCCGAAGTGGAGTGCGACGACGGTCAGCTCGGCGGTTTGTTCGGCTGCCTCGATGTCTCGTTTCATCGCTTCGACGTCAATGTAATTGACGTGATACGGCTGCTTCGGTACGACACCGTTCGTCCCATACGTGTAGGCGAGGAACGCAAACGAGATGTCGTTCGCGGTCAGCGTCCGGACGTTGGCTTTATCTGCTTCGGATAAGAACGAACCGGTATACGGCATATCAATTGAGTTCCAGTAGGCGATTGAATTCTCAATCGCTTTCACGCCGCGGTCGAGCGTGTGATTGTTCGCTGTCGTCACGAGGTCGATGCCTGCTTCTTGCAACGCATCACCGATCTCGTAGGGGCTATTGAAGGCGGGGTAACTCGACAACCCGATGTCACTGCCGCCGATCATGCTCTCTTGGTTGGCAACGGTAATGTCGGCCTCGGCCAAAGCGGGCGCAACTTTTTCAAACGCGGGGGTGAAGTCATAGCCGTCACCGCTCTTGGCGGCGTTGTAGACGGAGTCGTGCAATAAAATATCGCCGATCGCGTAAATGGACGTCGTCGTCACGACCGGTTCCGGTTCTTCGGGCACGGTCTCAAGCGGTTGTTCCGTCTCGACCGGCGGATTCTCAGTTTGCTCGGGTTGCGTAGTTTCGACATCGGCTGAGGTGCAGCCGAACAGGAAAAGGAGGGACAAAAGTAGGGCAGGTTGTTTTAGCAAGATCACTCGTTTCAAGTGAGTGGTCACTTCCTTTCGTTTAAAATCGAATGTGTATATAGAGGAGTTCGGCAAAAGCGCTAAATCTCCTTTTGTCACGACAGACAAAAAAGTACCGGGGTAGTGGATCCCGGTACTTTGTGCGGTTCAGATGCCTTCTTTTTTCAATATGTGCTCCATCTGTTCAAACTCGTTCGTGATTGTCGTGCTCGGTGGCGGTGTCATCAAGCTAACGACATAGATGGCAAGCGCCGATAAGAAGAACGCTGGAACCATCTCATACAGTTCACCGACGGTCCCGAACCAGTCGCTGGCGAAGTTCTTCCAGACGATGACGATGAACGCGCCCGTCAACATGCCGGCGAGTGCGCCTTGGCGCGTCGTCCGCTTCCAAAACAAGCTGAACAAGATGAGCGGACCGAACGAGGAACCAAAACCGGCCCAAGCGTAGCCGACGAGGTTCAAGATCGTATCATCGGCACCGAAGGCGAGCCAAATCGAGACGACCGAGACGAGAATGACGGTGATCCGGCCGACCATGACGAGTTCACGGTCACCTGCCTGTTTGCGGAAAAACTTCTGATAGAAATCGGTCGTCGCCGCACTAGACGAGACGAGCAACTGCGACGAGATGGTCGACATGATGGCGGCAAGCAGTGCCGCGAGTAACACGCCCGTGATCAAGTCGATGAATAATAGGTCTGATAGATTGATGAAAATATTTTCTGGATTGTCGATCTCAAGTCCTTGCTGCGTGTAGTAGGCGAGACCGATCAATCCGGTCGCCATCGCCCCGACGACGGTGAAGAGCATCCACGAGATGCCGATCCGGCGGGCCGTCTTAATATCTTGTAATTTTTTGATGGCCATAAAGCGGACGATGATATGTGGTTGTCCGAAGTAACCGAGCCCCCAGGCGAATAAAGACACGATCCCGATGAACGATTGGCCCGTCCACGGATCGAGCAGCGCCGAATCGATATCACCGATCGTTTGGAGCGCGTTCGAGACGCCATCGGTCGCCGTGATCGCGATCGCCGGGACGAAAATGAGCGCGAACAACATGATCAGTCCTTGGACGAAGTCCGTCCAACTGACAGCGAGGAACCCGCCGATGAACGTATAGAGGATGATGATCGACGCTAAAATCAAGACGCCCGTCACAAATTCGATGCCGAAGACGGCGTTGAACAACCGGCCGCCGGCCACGAAGCCGCTCGTCGCGTACAGTGTGAAGAAAATCAAGGTGACGGCGGCTGAGAACGTCCGCAGTGTGCCCCGAGAATCTTTGAACCGCTTCTCGAAGAAGTCTGGGATCGTGATCGCATCCTCCGACAAATATGAATACGTGCGTAAACGCGGGGCGACGAGGAGCCAGTTCAAGTAGGCGCCGATCGTCAACCCGATGACGATCCACCCACTCGAGAGGCCGGTCGCGAACATGGCGCCCGGCAAGCCCATCAGTAGCCAACCGCTCATGTCAGATGCCCCGGCCGACAAGGCGGCGACGCCTGGACCGAGCCCTCGTCCTCCGAGCATATAGTCGCCGATGCTCTCTGTCCGGCGATAGGCGACGACGCCGAGTACGACCATGAGCACCATGTAAATCGTTATGGAAACTAAAATCCCGTTCATGTAACAGCCCCCTCATTCAGTTGTGAAAACGTTTTCAAAATCTATATCTTATACCTTGACAAGATTTTGTCACAAAATTGAATCGGCTGCACGTTTATTTTTCGTCATTGACTAAAATAACAAAAAATCATTTAGCGGGGCAGTTGATCAGATGGTCGTTGACGAGACCGGTCGCTTGCAGATGGGCGTAAACGGTCGTCGGGCCGAGAAATTTAAAGCCGCGTCGTTTCAAGTCTGTGCTCAAGCGATGCGATAGCTCCGTCGTCGCCGGAACCTCTTCGACCGACGTCCAGTCGTTGTTGATGACGCTCCCGTCGACGAACGACCAGATGTACGCATCGAATGTACCGAACTCGTGCTGGATCTCGAGAAATCGTTTGGCGTTGTTGATCGACGCTTCAATCTTGCGGCGATTACGGACGATGCCATCGTTTGACAGCAGCCGTTCGACGTCGACATCAGTATAGTCGGCGACGCGCGTGACATCGAAATCGGCATACGCGCGCCGATAGTTCTCACGCTTCCGTAAGATGGTGATCCAGCTGAGCCCTGCCTGCGCGCTCTCGAGCGTCAAACATTCAAAGTGTTTTTTGTCATCATGAACCGGCTTGCCCCATTCCTCGTCATGATACCGAACGTAGTCCGGGTCTGTGCCGCACCAAGGGCAGCGTGTTGTCTCTTCCATGTCGGTTCAACTCCTTGTCGTTGTCGATTCATTTTAGCACGTCGGAACGATTGCCGACGTTCATGGACGGGTATAATACGTCATATTGGAGGTCGATGGATTTATGCGAGATTGGATGATCAGTATCATTGAACAATACGGTTATTTCGGCATCGCGTTCATGATCTTTATCGAGAACGTGTTCCCGCCGATCCCGTCAGAGGTCGTCTTGCTGTTCGGTGGGTTCTTTGCTGTCAAAACAAATTTGATCGTCTGGGTCGTCGTCTTGGCGGCGACAGTGGGCGCCATTTTAGGAGCGGTCTTGTTGTATGGGATTGGAGTGTATTTAGACGTCGAACAGATCGAACGGTGGACGAAACGGCACGGGAAGTGGATTCGACTCGATATCGATGACGTCCGAAAAGCGGACGCGTGGTTTGACCGCTATGGCGGCTGGATGGTCTTTTTTGGTCGGCTGATGCCGGTCGTTCGGAGTTTGATCTCACTGCCGGCTGGTATGTCGAACATGCCGTTCCTTAAATTTTTGCTGTTGAGCACGGCCGGAACGTTGATCTGGAATTCGATTCTGATTTATATCGGAATTCGGGTCGGGGAGAACTGGGAATCGATCTTAGACTATCTCGACGTGTATTCATACGTGATGTACGCGCTTCTCGTCATCGCGATCATCGCTTTCGTCGTGTGGCGGAAGCGGAAACGGTCAAACAAAGCGTCATCGTTTTGACGGCGACTAAAAAACGGGTCCTCCTAAGAGGGCCCGTTTATTGATGAAGTTCAGGATGGTCGTTCAGAATCTGTACGCGCAACTGCTTCATCTTCGTGATGATTTGCGAACGTGTCTCCCGGAACGCTTCGATCGGCTGACCGGAAGGGTCATCGAGCCCCCAGTCGTCCCGATATGTCGTCGGTACGTACGGACACTCGACCCCGCAACCCATCGTGATCAAATAGTCGAGCCGGTCCGGAATCTCGTCAAGCCGTTTCGGATGTTGTCCCGACGGATCAAGACCGATCTCCCGGACGGCCTCGAGTGCGAGCGGCTTTACTTCCGGATAATCTTCCGTGCCGGCTGAATGGACGCGGGCGATATCTCCGAGCACATCGCGTCCGATTGCCTCTGCCATTTGAGAGCGGCATGAATTATGAATACATACGAATGCAACTTCAACCATGAGTTTTCAGTCTCCTTTATCGGTTTGGTCAGATTTTCTATCGGTTTCCTCGGGCAAGACTCTTTTGAGCGTCTGCTCCATCTTCGCTGCTAAACTTTCAGAGAAGCGGAACAAGACGATGCCGATGATGGCGGAAACGAAAATGTATAACCCGACGAACAAGTTGATGGCCCCGTTCGAGAGGGCGGTGAAAAGAATCGAGAATTCGCCTCGAGGTGCGAGCGAGAAACCGGCCTCGTTCGCTTGAATCCGCGTCAAGCCGTACAGCCTGCCGCCGACACGCCCGACGATCCACTTCGACAGCACGCCCCAGACGATCAACACAAAGAAGAGAGTGTTGATGATCACTCCTTGCTCGAGGTTGATTGAGATTCCGAATGAGATGAAAAAAATCGGTAAGAATAAGTCGCGGACCGGCACGGTCAGACGTTTTAACGGTCTGACGTCGTGAATGCCGGCCAACATGATTCCGGCGATGAACGCCCCGAGTATCTCCGATAATCCGAATATCATGCCGATGCCCGCGAAGAACAAGATCAAGCCGATCAAGCCGATGCTCGCATCGTCCTGAAGTAGCATATGCTTCGCGATCTTCGGTTGTTTCGTGACGAAGCGTGAGCCGACAAATAACAAAACACCGAACACGAGAAAACCGACGAACACTTTGCCGATGTCAGAGAAAGCGATCGGTTCGTCTTGAATGATGAACGGAGCGACGGTCAAGATGAGCGGTGCGAAGATGTCTTCAAAGATGAGCAAGGCGAGCACGAATTCTTTAATATCTTCGTGCTTGTCCGTGTTCCGTTCGAGCAACCGGGCCGAGATGGACGAGCTCGTCGCATAAAGGACGGCCCCGATCAAGAAAGCTTGCGAAAAATCGAGCCCGAACAGCAAAGCGATGCCGATGGTGACACCGAACGCGAGCGCGATGTCTAAAACGCCTGCTTTCCACACTTGTTTCATCCGCTTGACGAGCTCTGTTAACGGGAACTTCAGTCCGAGCAAGAAAAACAATAAGATGATCCCGATCTCACCGGCGACCTTGAACACTTCGTTCCCATCCCAGAAGAAGCCGACGGCGACCCCAATCGCGATAAATGCCAATATACTCGGGAAGAAAAATCGCTCGAAGATGAGGCTAAGAACGGAGATGACGGTCAGTCCTAAACCGAGTAAAATGATAATATTCAATAAATCCATACGTCACCCCTTTGTGACTAGTCGCCGTCCGCGGCGACTAGTCTTGATTCCACTGATATTCCATGCCGACCGATTCCGGCCGCGAGTAGTCAAAACCGAAATGTTTGTACAGCCCGTCGGCCGGGATATCGGCAATTAAGCTGATGATGGCCGTTTCGTCCGCTTCTTTCAAGATCCAGTCCATCAAATGTTCCATAATCAGCTTCCCGAGCCCAAGGCCTTGGCAATCCGGGTCGACGACGATATCGGCCAGATGGAATACCATCCCCCCGTCCCCGACGACGCGACCCATGCCGACCATCTCATCGTTTCTATATAAGCACACACCGAATAGCGTGTTGGCCAGTCCTTTGATTGTCCCTTTGTCTGAACGCTTTGGCATTCCCGCCTTGACCCTGAGCTGTTGATGTTGCTCCGGTGTCGGTGTTTCAATCCTTACCTCGACTTCGTTTACCATAAGATGAGTCCCCCTCCACACAAGTTGTAATCGTTTTCCCGCTATATTGAATTCATAAACCTTGATTTCATAAAGCCTTTGTCCGAATAATGAAAGAAAATGGAAAGGGTGTGGCGGCTAAATGTTTGAGAACCAATCGATTTTGCCCGCGCTTCGTGATATGCGAGATGTGGAAATTTTTCTAAAAAGTGAATTCGCCATCGGCGTCTTGCTCGAGATCCACATATCGCGTCTCGATGCGGTCTTTCAGTTGCTTGAGACGCACGGCAAGCAGGTCTTCGTCCATCTCGACTTGATCCAAGGATTGAAGGCCGACGAGTTCGCGACCGAATATATTTGTCAGTCGTATAAACCGTACGGTATCATCTCGACGAAAGGAAATGTGATCCTAAAAGCGAAACAAAAACATGTCAAGACGGTGCAACGCCTATTTTTGATTGATTCGAGCTCGCTCGAAAAAAGCTATCGGTTAATCAATCGGACGCAACCTGATTATATCGAGGTCTTGCCGGGACTCGTCCCTAAGTACATCCGGCTCGTCAAAGAACAGACGGGGATCCCGGTGTTCGCGGGCGGCTTGATTTCGTCGCTTGACGAAGTTGAGCAAGCACTCGCGGCCGGAGCGACGGTCGCGACGACGTCCGATCAAGCACTTTGGCGTGCGGCAGGACTTAAGTAAGCACATTCCGGGTAAATGATGTCGAGGAGGGATAGAAGATGAAACAGACAATGATCATTACAGGAGTCAGTCAAGGGATTGGTTACGCGCTCGCGCATCATTTTGCGGAGTCTTATCGCGTCATCGGACTCGACATCGGAGAGGACCCGTTGCTTCGTGATGTGACGTTCATGCAGATGGATTTAGGCAACCATGAGGACGTGTCCAACACTTTCAAGAAGATTGGACAAGACTTTGGTGTCGCGCATATTCTCATCAATAATGGGGGCGTGTCGTCACTTGAGACCCCGATCGAAGAGTTGGACGTCGAGACGTTTAAACATGTCATCGATGTCAACCTTGTCGGGACGTTTGCTTGTTCAAAAGCATTTTTGACGCTAAATAAAGGCGCGGAGTATGGACGCATCATCAATCTCGCTTCGACGCGTGCGCACCAAAACGAACCGGACTGGGAAGCGTACGGAGCGTCAAAAGGTGGGATTGTCGCATTGACCAATTCGATGGCCGTCTCGCTCGCGGCTCGACCGGTCACGGTGAACGCGATCAGCCCAGGTTGGATCCATACGTCCGACGACCCGTTGCGAGACGTCGACCATCGTCAACATCCGTCGGGCCGGGTCGGTACGACGACAGATATCGTCCGTGCCGTTACGTACTTGATCGATCCGATGAACGATTTCGTGAACGGACATAACCTCGTCGTCGATGGTGGAATGACAAAGAAAATGATTTACGAGTCTTGATGAAGTCTGCCGGTAGGACCATTACCCTATATTTTAAATGCGGATGTGAGTGATAAGTCCTAGTCATGGGTATAACAGGAAGGAGTGAGTAAACAAATTTGAAGGGGGAAACGTCGTGCACCAGCTGATCGAAGAGGCTTTACGCTTTGCGGCCGTCCGTCATGACGGGCAGTTTCGCAAAGGGACGAACATTCCGTATGTGACCCACCCGGTCGCCGTCTCGATGTTGCTCGTCGAAGACCGACAACCGATTCCGGTCGTAGCGTCCGGACTGCTCCATGACTTACTAGAAGACACGCTGACGACGGCCGAGGAGATTGAACAGGAGTTCGGACGAGAAGTCGCCCGGTTAGTCCAAGCCGTCTCGGAACCGGGGAAGCATCACTCGTGGGAAGAACGTAAGCGGATGACGATTCAGAAAGTGCACACGCTCCAGTATGATGAAGTCGCGCTTCTAGCGGCAGACAAGTTACATAATCTGCGCTCGATCCGACTCGACATTGAGCGTGAAGGCAAGCAGGTGTGGGGACGGTTCAAGCGACCGCTTCGTGATCAGTCTTGGTACTATCATGAGCTGCTCCACGCGCTCCAACCTTTCAGTCAGACGACGAGTTTGATCGATGAATTTGAGATCGAGTTGAATTTGCTGTTCTACGGTGTCGAAGAAGGCCGTGACGAGAAGTTGAACAAACTGTTCGATGTGATCGGGCATGGGTTCCACGAAGACGATTGGCTCCAAGAGTCGTCGACGCTTTGTCAAACTGCTTACGAGTTGAACGAGTCGATGCGGGAAGGCTATCGTCACGGCTCTGAAGCGGAACAGGTCGAGCTCGAGATGCTGAAAGACCAACTGCAAGCAAGCGGTCTTAGACAAGACTTGTCAATTCCCGTCTTGCAAGCAATCAACGAATTATCTTACCGGGCCGCGCTCCGGTCTGAGGACGTCATCACGTTGTTGAAGTGAAATGATTGTCAAGTGACCTTGAACGTGTTATATTCATCGTGAACATGAGAAGGGGAGTAGCGACCACGAACGTGGTCGATGGGTCGTCATTACGGTGCATGTGCACTCGGTCCATCGAGCTTCTTACCAAGTCCGCAAGACCTTTTTATGGATGCTTTTTTGGCGTCCATAAAAAGGTCTTTTTGAATTCATGAAAAGGGGAGAAAAATTTATATGGTATTTATTTACTTTATTTTGGCCGCTGCGATTACAGTGTATGCTGCCATCAAATTATCGACGTACGCTGATGTCATCAGTGAGAAGTCGACGATGAGCGGGATGCTCGTCGGGACGGTCCTGTTAGCCGGGGCGACGTCACTTCCGGAAGTGACGACGAGCGTATCCGCCGTCTTGATCAACAACCCAGATATCGCGATCGGGAACATGCTCGGTTCGAACTTGTTCAACATCTTCATTTTGGCGATGTTCGATCTATTTTATCGTCAAAAGCGGCTGTTCAATGACGCGAGTCGAGACCACCTATATACGGCCAGTCTCGGATTGATGTTGACGCTCGTCACGATGGTCGCGCTTCTGATCCGGATTGATTATACGGTACTAGGAATTGGCATTGACGCGATATTAATTGCCGTCTTGTATGCGATTGGGATTTACTATATCGGGAAGCGGCCTCAAGAGCCGACGGCCGAACGCGAAGTCGAGCAAGAAGTCGGTGCGAGTGTCACTGATACGATTTCAGTGAAACAAGCCGGCGTCGGGTTCGTTATCGCGGCACTCGTCATCATGGCGGCCGGGACGGCGCTGTCGATCACGGGTGACCAGATCGCTGTCGTCACAGGACTCGGCTCAAGCTTCGTCGGTAGTTTCTTGATTGCGGCGTCGACGTCGCTGCCTGAAGCGGTCGCGGTATTCGTCGCCTTGAAACTCGGTAACGTCAACTTGGCGTTCGGCTCGATCCTAGGGAGTAACATCTTCAACATGCTCATCATCGCCATGTCGGACGTATTTTATCAGAACGGGTCGATTTTAGCGGATGTGTCGGCATCACACTTGGTCACGGCCATCGGGATCACGATCCTATCGATTTTGGTCATGTACAGCGTGCTTCGACAAGACGTGACATCGAAAGTCAGATACGCCCTTCCTTCGGTTCTCGTCGTTTTTGTCTACGCCGTTTCTTCCTATCTCATCTTTACCGGATGAATCATCAGCTCGTTGATTTGACGTGATGGCGCAAAGCCATCACGTTTTTTTCTTGTCCCGGTATCACTTTCGTCTGACTGGGGTATAAGAGGAAAGAAGGAGGGGTGGCGATGCAAATGCATGCCGTGGAACGTTTAGACGACTATGTCGTGTTAATACCGGCCTATAACCCTGACCAGGCGCTCGTCACACTGGTCCGGGAGTTGAAAGACAAAGGGTTCGTCCATGTCATCATCGTGAACGACGGTAGTGCCGATACGTGCCGCGTCGTGTTCGATGACGTAAAGGCGGACGTCTCCGCTGTGCTCGAGCATGAACAAAACGCCGGCAAAGGCGCAGCGCTAAAGACCGGGCTCCGTCACATCGTCGACGCATATCCTGAGACGACCGGCGTGATCACCGTCGATGCGGACGGACAACATCTGCCGGCGGACGTCTGTAACCTGTACGATGAAGGGGTGAAGTGGCCGCATCATCTGATCATGGGCTGTCGTGATTTCTCGTCGCCTGCGATTCCGTTCCGGAGCCGGTTCGGCAATCAAATGACGAGATTTGTTATGTTGCTCGGCAGCGGTCTCCGGCTGAACGACACACAGACCGGACTTCGGGCGATTCCGCTCCGCTACGCCAAGCAACTGATTGATATTCCGGGCAACCGCTATGAGTTCGAGATGAACATGTTGACGTTCACGAAACGACTGCAAGTACCGATTCATCAAACACCGATCGAAACGGTATACGTTGACGAGAACGCGTCCTCGCATTTTCGTCCAGTCATCGATTCGATTCTCATTTATCGAATGTTTTTGGCCTATTCTTTATCATCAGTCGCTTCATTCTTAATGGACATCGGCGTCTACGCGTTGTTGATCTTCTTATTGAATCCATGGTTCGAATCAGTCCATGTCATCGTGGCGACGGTTTTGGCGCGCATCGTGTCTTCGTTATTCAATTATTACGTCAACCGGAAAGTCGTCTTCAAATCGAAAGCGAAGCGCTCGATGTTGAAATACTTTGGGTTGGTCGCTGTGCAGATGGCGCTGTCGGCGAGTCTCGTCTACGTGTTGTTCCTTGTGTTTCGGGACGGCGAGGTCATCCTCAAGGTCGCCGTCGACAGCGGATTGTTCGTATTGAGTTACTACGTCCAAAAGAGATGGATCTTCAAACGCTGAAAGAGGCTGGGACATAACTCAGTAGATTTATAAGAAAGAGGCCACCGGGAGCGACTTGTTCGCTCCCGGTGGCCTCTTCTCATTTTTATGGGTTCGTTCACGCATTTCGGACTAAACAGATAGG